>DYSM01000553.1 GCA_020718265.1 Draconibacterium orientale
TTCGTAAAGTTTTACGCGAAAACGCAGAGACGCAAGGTTTGCGACTTCAGAGCAAGGACTTTTGAGTTTGTAAAGCAGAGCAGAGGTTAGTTTGCGCCGCTTGCTGATATGTTTTTTTGACGACACCTTGTCCTATCGGACTAATACCAAACCGCTGTCAAGATTAAGATTTTATTTCTGCATATATCAGGTGTTTTCACCTGATATTTAAGGCTTTGAGGTGAAAACACCTCAAAGGTGCAATAATATATTTGATAGCGGATTAGTAGAAGGTATGTCAAATACAACAATACCGACATTCGTCAGTCAGGGCGATGCGGCGAGAACTTATTTAGATAATTTGTCAGATATTCATAAGTCATGTTTAAATAGAACTTTTTAAGTGCTTTGCAACTGCCGCGCCCCGAAGGTCTGTCAAAAATAAAAACACCTACATTTGCTCGAAAAGACAATGCAGCGTGGTTTCAACTACAACTTGTTCCTATAACTTTTCAAATATTCATCGGGTGTAAGAATAGGAATATGTGCGGCTTTGAAGTCTTTTCCGTTTCGAGTTATCAGTAAGGAACATTCCGAAGCCACTGCGCAATAATGTTGTAGTGCATCTTCAAAATCAACGAACGAAGCAGCAAGCGAAGTTTCGATAATTTTATCAGTCAAGTCGGCAGTTGTTGTAAGGGTTTTAAATTTTATGATTTTGTCTTTTGCAACAGTCTTTCCTTCAAACTTTGAGAGCACGTAAAACACTGTTGAATAAGACAATGCCGAAACAACAATTTGAATCTCACCTTTATCGGCGAGCGTTGCAATTTTCGCAGCCGATTCGTAAAATGGTTCGCGTTCGCCTAATAAATCCAACACAACATTGGTGTCGAGAAACACTCTGTCTTTCATTTGTATTTTTCTGCCAAGTGGTTATTGTAAGATTCTTCGTAATCGTAATCGGCAGGAATTTTCACACCCGTTCGCAAACTCTTAACAAAGGGCGAAATCTCTATATCGTTGTTCAATTGAGATTTATCGGATGAAACGAGCCTTGATAAATATGCCTCAATGATACTCGACAAACTTTTCTTGTGCGATTGAGCATATTCATTCGCAGTATCAATCAGATATTTATCTATTTTTAATGTTATTTCCGCTTCCATAGATTAAAAACTTGGTATTACACAAAAGTAAAACATAAAATTGAAACTGTCAAGCGTTGAATGTAAATGTGTGTCAAAATATAAAAACACGTTTTTGTATTCCGAAATATTTTTTGTAGTTTTGTTGCATGAAAGAAATGCATTGGCGAACAAACAACTCAAGGCTGGAGCCTTGATTGATAGCGCGACGGAAGGAAGACCTTCCTTCGAACGGTGGACGCAAGGTTTGCGTCTTCAGAGCAAAGGACTTTTGAGTTTGTAGGGTTCGTAA
>DYSM01000554.1 GCA_020718265.1 Draconibacterium orientale
CAAGCATATAGTTTGTTTAGCTAAAATAAAACAGGTTTTTTAGACCGGACTCATTGATAGTAAAACAAATTGATACCGGAAAAACAATCAAAATTTAAAATTGATACGAAAAAGACTGAAAGTATGTCGTTAAATATGTTTATGATTAAATATTTTAAATATTTTTACGCCAAATAAATCATTTAAAATACACAATAAAATATGAACAAAATTACCGTTATCGGCGCAGGCAATGTTGGCGCAACAACAGCGAATGTATTAGCTCACAAAAATTTAGCTAAAGAAATTATCCTCGTGGACATCAAAGAAGGCATCGCCGAAGGCAAAGCCCTCGACATGTGGCAAACTGCGCCCGTGAACAGTTACAACTCCAAAGTTATCGGTGTAACAAACGATTACGAAAAAACCGCAAACTCCGGCATTATCGTCATCACATCAGGCTTGCCGCGCAAACCCGGCATGTCGCGCGACGATTTGATAGCCATCAACGCCGGCATCGTAAAAGAAGTTACCGAAAAAGCCGTAAAATATTCGCCCGATGCAATTATCATTGTGGTTTCCAACCCGTTGGACGTTATGACTTACGCAGCTTTGAAAGCATCCGGTTTCCCGAAACATCGCGTATTCGGCATGGCAGGTATCTTAGACACAGCACGTTATCGCGCATTTTTGGCTGAAGCATTGAACGTTTCGCCGCTCGACATCCAAGCCTTGCTCATGGGCGGACACGGCGACACCATGGTTCCGCTGCCGCGCTACACAACCGTAGGCGGAATTCCGGTTACGCAACTCATTGAAAAAGAAAAACTTGACGCTATCGTCGAACGCACCAAACAAGGCGGCGGCGAACTTGTAAAACTCATGGGCACATCCGCATGGTACGCGCCCGGAGCCGCAGCCGCGCAAATGTGCGAAGCCATCGTGGACGACCAAAAACGCGTCTTCCCCGTTTGCGCATATCTCGACGGACAATACGGTTTGAAAGACCTTTACATCGGCGTACCCGTAATTTTGGGTGCCGGCGGTGTAGAAAAAATCATTGAAATTGAGATGAACATGCAAGAACGCGCCGACCTCGACAACTCCGCAAACGCCGTAAAAATCGTGATGGACGTATTGGACGATATGAAATTGTTCTAAAATTGTATTAATTTGATAATATGTTAATGTGTTAATATGCTAATTTTCTTATTATTAGTAAATTATATAATTTTCAAGTAAAGATGAGTTCAGTATAAAAAGTCATAAAGTTGAAAGTTTGTAAAGTTAAATTACTGATAATAAGCAATTTACTTAAATTATAAAATATTTTCAAAAGCACTGATAATCAAGCATATAGATTGTTTAGCTAAAATAAAACAAGCTTTTTAGACCGGACTCATACATACATAGTGCTTGTAAGAAAACTCATAACTTA
>DYSM01000118.1 GCA_020718265.1 Draconibacterium orientale
TGAAATTCAATTGAAACTATTAAAAAACAACAGAATGACTACTTTTTGACCATTGTATGACTACTAAATGACAAAACATTCGATTGAAAAAATGACTACAACCTACATAAATTCAAATATTTACACGTTTTCTTACAAATACTATTTATCTACGCTTCAATTAATTCCACGCTGCGTTTTACAAATGCGCTGAGAGCTTCGCCTTTGAGCAGGTTCTTTGAGAGTAAACCTAAGTCAATCAACTGTTTAACGAGTTTTGATTCTTTGCCGTAAGCAGTCAAAATTCCGTCTCGTTTATCTTCCGCAACACCGATTTTTGCTTCCAATTCGTTGCCTTTTTCTTTTTCTTCGTGCGAAATTTCTTCTTCTTTTTTGCCTTCACGCAATTTGTCCAACGCATCTTGGTCGGCTTTCAAAGTTGCTATTTCTTTCTGAATATCAGCTAATTGCGAACCAAGTTTTGTTTGAACATCGCTGCTTATTTTCGCAATCATCGGATGATTCGAGTTGATAACCATGTTGTAGCTGTCGGGCAAGGTTCCGTAAAAACTCGTTTCGCCGCCGAATTGCGACATATCTTTCATGCGGCGCATGAACTCGTTCTGCGTGATAACCACAGGGTTAGATGTTTCCGACATCGGCTCGAATTGCACAAAGAACGTGCCGTCTTCGGGCAAACGGCTGCGGAACACGGGCGTAAGGTTTGTTTCTTCATCTTTGCTTAGTTTGGATTCAAAACCGTCTTCTTTTTCAATCAGTTTCTCTATAACTTCAGCGTCCACGCGCGAAAATTTCAGCTTGGACATCTTGGTTTCCAACTTATTAATGAAATGTGAGTCGAGTTGTCCGTCCAAAACCAACACGTCGTAACCTTTGGCTTTTGCGGCGTCAATAAAACTGTATTGATGTTCTTTGTCGTTGGTATAGAGGCAAATCGTGTTTCCGTGTTTGTCGGTTTGCGAGGTTTTTATCAAATTTTCGTATTCTTCGAGCGTAAAATATTTTCCGTCTAAATTTTTGAGCAGGAAGAATTTTTCGGCTTTTTCTTCAAATTTTTCATCCGTGAGCATACCGTATTCGATGAATAATTTGAGGTCGTCCCATTTTTTTTCGAGTTGTTCGCGGTCGTTTGTGAAAATTTCTTTCAAGCGGTCGGACACTTTTTTGGTAATGTGGCTCGAAATTTTCTTCACATTGTGGTCGCTTTGCAAATAACTGCGCGATACGTTGAGCGGAATATCGGGCGAATCCAAAATGCCGTGCATCAAAGTCAGAAAATCCGGCACGATGCCTTCCACAGAATCCGTTACAAATACTTGACGTTGATAGAGTTGTATTTTATTTTTCGACATTTCAACGTTCGTTCGTATTTTCGGGAAATACAAAATTCCGGTCAAATTAAACGGATAATCCACGTTCAAATGAATGTGAAACAACGGTTCTTCGTAAACGTTCGGGTAAAGTTCTTTGTAAAATTTCTTATAATCTTCGTCTTTCAAATCCGCCGGTGGCACAGTCCACGCGGGTTTGGTGTTGTTTATAATTTTATCTTTGCCGGTTTCTGTACTTTTGCCGTCTTTCCATTCAGTTTCTTTGCCGAACCCAATTTCGATGGGCAAAAATTTGCAATATTTTTTCAGCAGGTCGTTAATTTTGTAATCTTCCAGAAACTCTTGCGAATCGTCGTCAATGTGTAACACAATGTCCGTTCCGCGTTCGGTTCGGTCGCTTTCTTCAAGCGTATATTCAGGGCTTCCGTCGCATTCCCAGCGTGCGGCTTTTGCATTTTCTTTGTATGATAACGTTTTGATTTCCACTTTCTTAGAAACCATAAACGAAGAATAGAAACCTAAACCAAAATGTCCGATAATGGCGTTGGCATCGTCTTTATATTTTTCTACAAATTCTTCTGCACCCGAAAATGCAATTTGATTGATGTATTTTTCAATTTCTTCGGCGGTCATACCGATTCCGTTGTCGGAAACTGTGATTGTTTTTGCCTCTTTGTCAGCTTTTACGCGTATGGTCAGGTCGCCGAGATAGCCTTTAAATTCGCCTTTGGAAGCCAAAACTTTCAATTTTTGCGTAGCATCCACAGCGTTGGAAACCAGCTCGCGCAGGAAGATTTCGTGGTCGGAATACAGAAATTTTTTGATAATCGGGAAAATGTTTTCACTCGTAACATTTATTTTTCCTTGTGTCATATCGGTAAATTTTTTAACAAATTATGATTTGCCGAAGCAGTTTCAAACAACGTGCCGGCATGAAAAAACTGACAAAAGTGCAGGTTTGTTAATTTAAAACTGTCAATTGTGCTGAAAAAAAGTCAGGAGTGTAGAAATTGCTCTATTATTGAAAGTTTTTCTTCCAAAGGTAAATGTCCGTCGATTTTATGAATGACAAAACCGTCTTTTTCCATTTTTCGGAACCATGTCATTTGGCGTTTTGCAAATTGATGAATAGCAATTTCCAATTGTGTAAACAGCTCGGCATAAGTGAGTTCGCCCAAAATATATTGTGTGATAAATTTGTATTCCAACCCGTAATAAACCAAAGTCTCGGCAGGAATTTTTTTATCTAAAAGTGCTTTAACTTCCTCAATCATACCACTTTGCAGACGTTCTTGCAAGCGTTGAGTAATTCGTTGGCGTTGGGTTTCGCGGTCGAATTCAACCTGAAAAATCAGGCTGTTTAATTTCGGAATTTCTGTTTCGGTTGTGCCGTGTTTGGCGTAATACAGTGCAATTTCCGCTGCGCGAATCAAGCGTTTTCGGTTGGACGTGTCGCTGATGTTATGCAGATGTTTGTGTTGTTCTAAAATTGAAATAAGCTCCGCATCTGTCATATTTTCAGCTTTTTGACTGAATTTTTCATCGGGCGGAACGCTGATGAGTTTGTAGCCGCGCAGAACGGAGTCGATATACATTCCGGTTCCGCCGCACAAAATCGGGAGTTTATTTTGGAGTTTTAATTTTGAATAAATTTCAAAAAAATCGTTCTGAAATTCAAAAACATTATATTTTTCGCCGGCATCGGCAATGTCTATCAAATGATACGGAACGGGCGTGCCGTTCACAACGTAATCGCCTAAGTCCTTGCCTGTTCCGATGTCCATACCGCGATATACCTGACGCGAATCCGCGCTGATAATTTCGCCGTTATTGCGCAAAGCCAAGTGTGCCGCGAGCGTAGTTTTTCCGCCCGCCGTTGCGCCTGTAATTGTCAATATATCAAAATTATGACTCATTTTTTTTGCAAACATTTTAGAATTTGCATTTTCAGCGTATCATGTGTGTATGGCTTGGTAATTATGTCATTAGCACCAAGCGTTCGAGCTTTTTCGAGGTCTGCTCCGGACGAAAATGCGGTTTGCACCAAAATTTGGATGTTTTGATTAAGTTTCCTAATTTCGGAAATCACGTAAAATCCGTCAGCCTCGGGCATTTTTAAATCTGTAATTACAAGATCGAAATCAGTAAATTCTTTAAAATAAGTCAATGCTTCTAAGCCATTTTTTGCACGTTGCAATGTGTAATTTTCACAGTCTAAAATGTTCTGAATCAGAAAGTAAGACGTGTCATCGTCTTCCGCAATGAGTAAATGTTTTCTGCTGTCCGAAAGTGCATCCGCTGTGTGTTTCGGTTCAGTTGTGTCGGGCATATTCATCGGTAAAAAGACTGTGAATGTTGAACCGATTTGCGATGTGGATTCTGCTAAAATTTCGCCGCCAAGTAATTGAGTGTAGCCTTTTGCAAGCGACAAACCAAGCCCGATTCCGCCGTAAGTCATAGATTTTTCGTCGTCTCCGTACGCAAAAAAGTCGAAAATTTTACGCATTTCGTTTGATGTTATACCGATTCCGGTATCTTCGATTTTAATTTGAATACGTTCGTTTCGTTCCGAAACTATAAATTTTATTGAGCCTATCTTTGTGAATTTGAATGCGTTATCTAATAAATTTACAAAAATAGTTTCCAATAACTTTGAGTCTGTAAGAATTTGGCGATTGGTATTTTCCAGATGATTAAGGTATTGAAAATTAATTTTCTTGTCCGATGCGTGTTGCACATATCTTTTGAAAACAGAATATGTAAATTCGGAAATATTGCAAGGCAGTTGTTTCACAAGTATTTGATTACATTGTAGTTGTGATACTTCTAAGATAGTTTCTATTGTCCGAATCAGTCTGTTACAGCTCCTGTTGATAAGTTCGGTATATTCCAGTTTTTTTTCTGTTGAACTTTCATTTACGAGTAAACCTGAAAAACCCAAAATGCCGTTCATAGGCGTGCGTATTTCATGCGAAATATTTTCCAAAAACTTTGTCTTTAAGGAATCTACAATTTCAATGCGTTCCTTGGATTCTTCAATTTGTGCTAAAGTGTTCTGTAACTGATCGTTCATCACTCCCATTTCACCGTTGTGTTCTTCAAGCTCATCATTCTTTATCAACAGTTCAAGGTAAAGATTTTTATTTTTGAAGATGTAAAAACCGAGCAAAATACCGGTAAGCGAACCCCAAATTATCGGGATGATATAGCCTTTCAGACTAAAAAAAGCAACAGCATCGGCATATATCAATATTTTTTGAAAAATTGACAATACAGACAGCGTCAGTATTCCTGCAACAGCCCAAGTACCAATGATTTTATATTTGTTAATCTTTTTCATCTCACAATTCGTCCAAATATAACAAATTTATGAGAGGTTGCGCTTTTTTTTTGAGAAAGCTACTGCTATTTTTGAAAAATAACGATTCTGTTAGAATTTGTGCCTTTTGAATTGTTCTCAATTCCCCAAATGTTTGCTGTTTTCGTGAAATTTTGTGTGTTTATCATGATGCCTTCGCACAGGAAACCTGCACGCACGCCAAGCGGAACAACCAATTTGTCCAGTTCAATTTTGCCGCCGCGCACTTCGCCCACTTCAAAAGCCACAAATCCGCCCGCTTTGGTAACGCGAAAAAGTTCGTGAAACACGTCCTGCATCATTGCCGACCATTGTTCGGGCGAGCGTAACATTGTGATTTTTCGCTCTGTCGAAGCGGCGTCAATGCTGTTGAAAAGTAAACGTAACCAATTGTCGTCCGAATACTGTACCACATCCAAAAACGGCGGCGAAGTTACCGTAAGTTGCACAGAATTTGCAGTTATTTGTTTTGTCTGTCTTGCATCTTCGTTCAAAAAAAATGCTTTTTCTCCGATATTTTTGAGTTTAGAAATATGTTCAACGGTTAAATCGCCGACTAAGCCGCGTGATTTTTTGAGAATCAACGCTTTAACATCTCGATATTCGGGTGTTTGTTTGCGTGTTTCGTTAATTTTGAGTTGTCTTTTCACGCTCACGGCTTGGTTGGGTGGGAGCGTGTACACGGAAAAAAATCCGGGCGAATGTCCTGTCAATCTGTTTGTTGCAACCATTCTAATCCATTTGTCGAGCGCGTCTTCGGCTTCTGTTTTTTTTCTGTGTAGAAGATAATCGTGCAACGCCGCAAGTTCGCGCTCCGTATCTTTGTGGTAGAACGCCGAAAGGCTGATATTAAATTTCGTATCTTTTTGTAAATCAATAGAATAAACTCGAATTTCAAGTTCCGAAAAATTCGGAATTCTCAGGCGCGGTTCTGTAAAAATTCGGCTCAGCGGGTTTATATCGTTTCCGATAACGTTTCGGTTGAGCAACGCCGCTTCGATGAGCGTCGTACCTCGCCCGGCGAACGGATCGTAAACCGTATCGCCTTCATTGGTAAGCTTTTGTATGAAAAAAGCCGGAAGTTGCGGTTTGAAACATGCCCGATATGAAACTTCGTGGAGTGCATTTGCCTGCCGTTGTCCCGCAGTCCAAAATTCATTTTTGTAACGATTTACGTTTCCGACTTCCGTGCGAACGTCTTCAATTTGTGTGCGTAAACCGGGTTTAAATGTAAACTCCGATAAATATTCCGACATCTTCATGTTACAAATCTATTAAAAAATATCAATTTCAAAAAAAAATGAAAATAATTCAAAATAAATTTGGAAGATAAAAAAATGTCCGTATCTTTGCACTCCGATTCAAACGAAACGGAAAACACGAAAAGTTCAAAACTTTAAAATATATTGCGAGATGGAGCAGTTGGTAGCTCGTCGGGCTCATAACCCGAAGGTCGCAGGTTCGAGTCCGGCTCTCGCTACTACAACCGCCTGTTAATCTGAGGATTAGCAGGCGGTTTTTAACTTGAGAATATTTCTGTAAATATCAAATTTCTTTCTTTCGGCAGAAGTAATCTTAACGTCTGCTTTTTCAAATTTATAGACAATCAAATATAAATGTGTGCGGATTGTTTAAACCTACTCCAAAAAATATCCAAATTCTTTCAGAAGGGTTTTGAATTTCGTTAAATTTGTCTTTTCGATTAAAATTCTGTAATTATCGCCGATAGAAATGAGTTTCCGAATATCGGCGTTGGAAGCAAGCAGGCTGATAAGATTTTTGTTTTCCGCTGAGATTTTGTAGATAGTGATGTTGTCGATTCGTTTCATCGGATTGGTGTTGGCTTTGATGATGTTGAAAAAATCGCTCCAGATTTTGGGCGGATTTTCATCCACAAAGGTGTTGAAAAATTGGATTTTGTCGTCAATTTTTCTTACCGAATCGCAACTGTGCATAAAACTTGCCGGCGATACTTTGTAGCGATTGTAACTGATTTTTTCGCCGACTTCTTTCAAAATGGTTTCTTGCGAGGGCGTGCAATTTTCGTTCAGGACAATGAATAGGTTTTCAGTATCCAAGTCGAAGCCTTTTTTTGCAATTTCAACTTTCGGAGTGTAGGATTGTGTAATGCCCAGACAATATGCGCCAAGCGGCGTGATGCGGAAATATTTAAGCTCATCGTACGGCGAAAATACGCTGTATCCGAGTTCGGAATAGTCCGGTATTTTATACGCTATGTCTAAAATTCCGAGCGATGCGAGCAGAAAAATTGTGCCTTTGTGCGGTTGATATATGAGTATGTCCTGAAAGTTTTTTTGTGAGATGTCTTGTCTGTTATCATTGTAGAATTTAGTCGTATCTCGCGGCTCAACGGTATAGTAAATTTTGTCGCTTTCGTAATAGGAATATGCCGGTTTGTATTCGTTTCGGTAGGTGAGATAGGATTCAAAATTTTCATAAGAAATCCATTCTTGAGCAGGAATTTTTGCCAGATATTCGGTAATTCTTTTGAAAAAAATAATATCTTTTGATGAATCTGTCAGTTTCGACGTTCCGTTTGCCCAAAGCATCAAGCCGTTTGCAATGGAGAAACCTCCTTCGAGAATCCGAATTATAAGTTGTTTGATATTGTCTTGGGGCAACGTTTGTATGTTCCTGATGCTAAGGCTCAGATTTGCAAGTCGCATCAAAAAATTTGTGCGGACAAAGTTTAATTCTTTTTCATCGGTTTGATAAAACTCGTTAATAGAGAATATTTTACATACTTTTGAGGCTTGTCTTTGTTTGATTTTTTTTGTGGTATCAATTTTATTACTTTCGATGGAAAAATAGGCAAACAAATCGTTCAAAACGTTTATAATACGGTCGTTGTCTTCAAACAGAATGAGGGCTTGCGGAATGTTTTTTACCGGAACGAAATCATAATCGTCCGGTTTCGGGAAATACGCTTGAATATGAACGGCAATACCGAGCGGCAACGACAAATAAAATATAGGATTGGACGAAAAATTGGTATATGCCATATCTTTAAAGAAAAAAAGCTCTTTCGGAACAATGTAAGTGTGGAACGTGCTCCAATTGCTATTTTTTTCTTTTGTAATATTTAATTTAATTTTTAATTTTTTCTCAATAGATTCCGAGTCATTTTTGAAGTTAAATGCTAAATACTCGAACATTTTTGCTGCCGTATCCGGCAAAAATGACATAAAATCGCGGAACAATTCCTCGTTTATCAAAAATAAAGCGTAGCGTTCCGCAATAGATTGTTTAGTCTGTGAAGTTGATTTTAAAAGTTTTCTCACTTCCGCAGTTGAGTTTTCAAATTTGGCGTAATTTTTTTCAAAAAATTTATTAAAATGTAAAATCATTGTTTTTAACACATTCGCATCATACGAATTGATGATAATCGTAACGAGTTCTTCGTATTTTTTTTTCGTTGTCGGTTCTTTTATGTCGATGGAATACATGGTGTTGCGAATTTATGTATTTAA
>DYSM01000119.1 GCA_020718265.1 Draconibacterium orientale
TATTCGATATCTATTAATTATTTTTTATCCGAAAAATCTTCGGAGTTTTCAGATATAGTAGCACATTTTTCCGAATATTTTTGATACTTTCATCCATCAATTTTAGACAATTATTTTTAAGGTTTTGTAAGATATTTTGATTAGTTCGACTTTACGAAGTTAAAGATTTCGGCAAAGTTTGTGCTTAGAATAGTTTAGCGTGGACGCTAAACGCAAATAGAAAATGCAATAAGCGTCCACGCTTTTCTTTTGCCGGCATAACTTCGTAAAGTAGAAATATGTATTATGTTATACTGTTTACGGTTTAAAGTTGAGAGTTTAAATTGACACAAGTCATAGATTATCAGTTAATTATGGTAAATCGAAAACTCAAACTATCCCCGATGATAGTCTATATTTTAAATTTGCAGAGATACAATGATATTTTTAAAAAACAAACTAAATTTGAAAATATTTTTTTAAGAAATTAATTAGTTCACAATGAAAAAACATATCATATTGAATTACTGATACATAAAAGAAGTTTTAGAGAAATGTCGTGATTTTTTTGTAAATGTCCGGAATTATTTCTATCTTTGCCTCTGATAAAATATTTTCCTTAATTATCTTATCACAATAAGGCTATATGCCGAAGTTCCAAAAGGACTATGCCCTCGCTTCGGCGGGGGCTTTTTTGTTACAAAATTGTAAGAAAATATCAAGTTTTTTCAGACAATGAGTGCGGACACATCCTTTTTTTTTTAATTTTGTAGCATGATGGGGTTTAAATGCTTCAAAATTGGATTGAATTATCGCATTAAGGTGGTTGAAACTACCGTAAATTGTGTGTTTCATATCTGTTTTGGGTATAAAAACTTTCTTTGTAAACCACAAAAATGAACGAAATGAACGTCGGTATTCTTGAGAAAATTTACGAAAGTAAAAATTCAATCATCTATAAAGGTCTCAGCCCGGTTTCTGAGAACCATGTCGTTGTTAAAATTTTGAACAACGAGTTCCCGACCGAAGAAGAAATTCAACAGTTTAACAAAGAATATGAAATTATCAACGAGTTGAAAATTAAAGGCATACGAAAAGTTCTTGCCAAAGATACTGCCGATAATAAACATAAACTTATTTTAGAATATTTTGAAGGACAAACACTTAGAGAATATTTACTCCAAAACAGACAACCTATTTCCGAGTTACTGAAAATAGCAGTCGCCATTGCCCAAATTCTGGGCGAAATTCATCAACAAAAAATCATTCATAAAGATATTAATTCGCAGAACATCCTGATAAACAGTGAAAAAGAAATCAGAATTATTGACTTTGGCATTTCATCCAAATATAATTTAAAAGTTCAAAATTTATCGAATCCCGACCATTTGGAAGGCACGCTTGCCTATATTTCGCCCGAGCAAACGGGCAGAATGAACCGAACAGTGGATTCGCGAACCGATTTATACTCGCTCGGAATCGTTCTGTATGAGCTGTTTACGGGCAAATTGCCCTTCGCGGATACGGACAGTATGCAACTCATTCACGCACATATTGCGCGTATGCCCAAGCCTTTGTATGAAATCAATCCGATTGTGCCCAAACAATTGTCGAATATAGTGTTGAAACTTTTGGAAAAAAATGCCGAAAACCGCTACCAATCTGCCTTTGGATTGATGCACGATTTACAAAAAACGGCACATTTGCAGGACAAACCGGACGCTGATTTTCCTTTGGGCGAAAAAGATTTTTCGGGCAAATTGGCAATTCCGGAAATTTTGTACGGCAGAGAACAAGAGGTGAAGCAACTCATTGATATTTACGAACATGTAACACACGGACGTTCCGAAATGTTGGTCATTTCAGGCTTTTCGGGTGTAGGAAAATCGGCTTTGGTGCACGAAATTCACAAACCCGTTACCGAACAGCAGGGCATTTATATTGAAGGAAAATTTGACCAATTTCAACGAAATATTCCATATTTTGCTATTATTCAAGCATTTACAGATGCCATAAATATTGTTCTGAAGGAAGATGACACGAAACTAAATTATTGGAAAACCAAGATACAACATGCCTTGCAGGATTCGGGAAATGTTATCACAAATGTAATTCCCGACCTCGAACTTATCATCGGGAAACAGCCGGAATTGCCCAAACTCGAAGGGAAAGAGTCGCAAAACCGATTCAATTATGTGTGGACAAATTTTGTGAAAGCCGTGTGCTCGCCTCAACATCCGTTGGTAATGTTTATTGATGATATGCAATGGGCTGACAGTGCGTCACTTAACTTGCTCAAAGTGTTGCTGACGGACAAAGAAATCAAACATTTTTTGTGTATTACGGCGTACCGAGACAACGAAACCGATGCGGCACATCCGTTTATACAACTTTTGGAAGAACTTAATACTGAGGAAACTAACATCAAATCGTTCAATCTCGGAAACTTATCAGACGGGGACATTAATCATTTGTTATTGGATGCTTTAAACTCGGAACATCTTAAAAATCAAACTATTGACGATAAATCTCTCCAAAATTTTCACAATTTATCGGCTATTATTTTTGAAAAAACGCTCGGAAATGCGTTTTTTATTCAACAATTTATCCGAACACTTTACGAGGAGAAACTGTTGTATTTTGATTTTGAAAAAAATTCATGGGTTTGGGACATCGCAGACATCAAAACGACCAATATTACGGACAATGTGCTGGATTTGATGGCAAATAAAATCATCAAACTGCCCGATGTATCGCAGGATGCCCTCAAAATTGCGGCATGTATCGGCAATCGGTTCGACATCAAAATACTTGCTTCCATTTATTCAAAATCGTATGCCGAAACCGGCTCGGATTTGGAGCCGGCAATTTACGAAGGCTTGATTATTCCGACAGGCGGCAACGGATTCAAATTTGTGCACGATAAAATTCAACAGGCAGTTTACTCGACTATCCCAGGCGAAACTAAGCACCTCTTTCACTATAAAACGGGAAAAATTTTAATAAAAAACAGTTCGGAAAAAGTCAAAGAACGAAAAATATTTGATATCGTAAATCAATTGAATCACGGAATCGGTGCAGTTTCGTTGCAAGATTCTGAAATCGAAACACTTATTGACTTAAATTTTAAAGCCGGCAACAAAGCCAAATTATCGTCTGCTTATGAAACAGCCGACAAATATTTTGAAATTGCCGAGAAATTATTGCCCTCAGACGCATGGAAAAATAACTATGAAACCACGCTTCAAATATACAGCGAACTTACCGAAATTGCTTATTTGAACGGCGATTACGCCAAAACAGAGCGTTATGTCGAAATTGTTGATAAAAACGCCGCCAACGTGGTGGATACGGCTATGGCAAATTTCGCACTGCTAAATTCCTTGCGTGCACAAGCGCGCTACGAAGAGGCTATCAGCAAGGGCATTGATTTAGCCGGAAAATTGGGCGTTAAAATTCCGAAAAAAGCAAACAAAATTCGTTTAATCGAAGGATTGCTAAAAACGTCTCGGTGGATTACGAAAAATGAAAGTAAACTTTACAATTTGCCGAAAGCAGAAAATCAACGTATTTATGCCGCAGTAAAAATTTTGGACGCAATCGGCACATCAGCATTTAATTCTAATCCGCAACTGCTTGCTTTAATGGTTTTTAAAGGAGTCCAATTGGTCATAAAATACGGTTATTACGAAAGTTCTTCGTATTCGATTTCGGCGTTCGGAATGATTTTGTGCAATATTAACAAAATCGAAAAAGCCCAAACCTACGGAGAATTAGCAACTTATGTAGAAGAAAAATTCAAATTTAAAAGTCTGAAATGCAAAACGGCACACATGAATTTGTTTCTGATTACGAATTGGAAAAAGCAGATTCACAGCCTTTTACCCGATATTTACAACAATTACAAAACCGGTTTGGAAACCGGAGATTTTGAATTTGCCGGCTTTTCGCTCATGTTTTTTTTCGGATTGTCCATTTACTGCAAAACAAATTTGAAGGAGCTGAAAATCAATGCCGACAAGCACGCCAATCAGATTTCAAAACTCAGTCGTGATAATTCGACCAAAACCTTCGTGTTTTTTATTCAACTTATTGATAATCTGACATCCGAATCATTGGAATCTGTCGCAATAACCGGAAAATATTTCGATGAAACGTCCGAAGTTGAGAACATGCGCACGCACAAAGCGTATTCAATGTTGATGCGTTTTTATCAATCCAAATTATTCATTTCATATCTGTTCGGAAAGCCCGAAGTCATTGATTCATTGATGCCTGAGTTGGAAACGTATAAAGAAATCGGCAAGGGTTATTATTTTCACGCACTTTTGAATTTTTACAAATCATTGTGTCTGTTGGCGGTTTACAACTCAAAAAATCAATCGGAACAGAAAAATATTCTAAAACTTGTGGCTGCCAACCAAAAACAACTCGGCACATGGGCAAAACATTGCCCTGAAAATTTTGAACATAAATTCAACTTTGTTGAAGCCGAAAAAATGCGCGTGTTGGGCAATTCGGAATCGGCAAAAGCCTTTTACGACAAGGCAATTGTTGGTGCAAATACTTACGAATTTATTCAGGAAGAAGCACTTGCGTACGAAGCCGCCGCACGATTCCATTTTGAACAAAAACAAGATGTGCTTGGTCGAAATTATTTGCAAAACGCCTATCGAACTTACACAACTTGGGGAGCAACGGCAAAAATATCTCAATTAGAAAATCTGTATCCGGAATATATTTCTAATAAATTGATACCGAGTTCCGCTACAGACGCAACAACCATGCACACAATATCGCGCGCTTCGACTACCCATAAATCCTCCGGAAATTTGGAATTGGACAGCATTCTAAAAGCAAGCCAATCCCTTTCCGGCGAAGTAAACATCGAAAGTTTACTCAAAAATATGATGATGATTGTGATGGAAAACGCCGGCGCGGAATACGCGGTTTTTCTAAAAAACGAAGACGGAATGTTCAACATTCAGGCAAAGGGAAATATCAACACGAAAGATATTGAAGTCATGCAATCCGAACCGCTTGAAAACTCGTTGTCTATACCGCCGAGTATTATAAAATATGTGCTGAGAACCAACAAGTTAATTGTATTGGACGATGCTTTTCACGACAAAACATTTACGGACACTTACATTCAAACAAATCAAACCAAATCCATTTTCTGTCAGCCGATTACGCACAAAAATAAATTGGTTGCGGTGCTTTATCTGGAAAATAACCTGAGCACACACGTGTTTACGCCTAAACGTATCGAAACGGTCTCCATTTTGTCGTCTCAAATTGCGGTATCTATCGAAAATGCAACACTTTACGCCAACCTTGAACAAAAAGTGGAACAACGCACCTTGCAACTTCAAAATGCCAAAAACGAACTCGAACTCAGTCATAAAAACATCACGGACAGCATCTTATACGCCAAACGCATCCAAGATGCCGTGATTCCGAAACAAGCCGCTTTTACGGAATTATTTTCCAATCATTTTGTAATTTTCAAACCCAAAGATATTGTAAGCGGCGATTTTTATTTTGTAAAAAAACTCGAACACAAAATTTATATTGCCGCTGTGGATTGCACCGGACACGGCGTCCCCGGCGCGTTTATGAGCATGCTCGGCATGGCATTTTTGAACGAATTGGTGCAAAAATCCGAAATCCAAACCTCCGCGCAAGTGCTCAATGAATTGCGAAATTATGTCAAACAATCCTTACAACAAACCGGGCAAGTGCTGGAACGCCAAGACGGTATGGATATTGCTTTTGTTTCCATTGATACTCAAACAAATACCCTGAATTTTGCCGGTGCGCACAACCCGCTTTGGATTTTCAGAAACTCGCAACTCATTGAAATTAAAGCAGACAGAATGCCTGTAGGAATATACCGAAACGAGCATCCGTTTACCGACCATACCACCGAAATACGTCCCGATGACATGCTGTACCTGTTCAGCGACGGTTTTTATTCGCAGTTCAAACACGACACCAAAGAAACGATGAAAATCAATCGTTTTAAAACATTATTGACTGAAATACACACACTTGACGTAAGCGAGCAAAAACAAAAATTGGAACATTATCTTGCCGAATGGGCTGGACACGAAAACCAAATTGACGATATTTTAGTGCTCGGATTGCGCATTTGAGCTTAAAGTTTTGGCTTATTTTTTATTCAGAATTTAAGAGTTCTGAATAAAAAAATGTGAACTATTTCGTATTCAAAAAAAATATATCTTTGACGTCCGAAAAAAAAAGAAAAAATCATGCAAAATATTTCGTTTACAAAATATAAAACATCTCAAGAGATTATAAAGGCTGCAAACTCGCGTCCCGATGCTCCGAAATTGTTTGTGGAAACTTACGGGTGTCAAATGAATGTGGCTGACAGTGAGCTTATTATGTCGGTAATGATTGATGCCGGTTTTGCCGTGTGCGACCGCCCCGAAGATGCCGATGTGCTGTTCATAAATACGTGTGCAGTGCGCGATAACGCGGAGCAACGCATCCGAAATCGCTTACAGGCTTTGGCACATTTGAAGAAAAAAAAATCGGGCATGTTGTTCGGTTTGTTGGGCTGTATGGCGGAACGCATAAAAGAGCAACTGCTTGAACAAGAGCAAATTGTGGACATTATTGCCGGACCTGATTCATACCGCACCCTACCCGCTTTGGTGGCAAAAGCCAAAGAAGGCGAATCGGCAGTAAATGTGTTACTGTCGCGCGAGGAAACGTATGCCGACATCAGCCCGGTGCGAAAAGATACGAACGGCGTGTCCGCATTTGTCTCAATAACACGTGGTTGCGACAACATGTGCGCCTTCTGTGTGGTTCCGTTCACACGCGGACGTGAGCGTAGCCGAAGTCCGCAAACGATTTTGGACGAAATTCGCCAAATTCTGGCAGAAGGTTACAAAGAAGTTACGCTTTTGGGACAAAATGTGGATAAATACAATTGGAACAACGAAGAAGTAAAATTTGCTCAACTTTTAAAAATGGTTGCCGAACTTGACCCGCAATTACGAGTGCGTTTTGCTACATCATACCCTCAAGACTTCACTGATGAAGTGCTTCAAATCATGGCAAATCACCCAAATATCTGTAAATATATTCATTTGCCCGTGCAAGCCGGCAGCACACGGATGCTCGAAACCATGCGACGCGGCTACACGCGCGAATGGTATTTGAATCGCATTGAAGCCATCCGAAAATTTGTGCCCGATTGTGCAATATCTACCGACATCATTGCCGGACATCCGACCGAAACCGAACAAGACCATTTTGAAACGTTATCTCTCATGCAATCAGTCGGTTACGATTATGCTTACATGTTTAAATATTCCGAACGTCCCGGCACTTATGCTGCTCGCAATTTGCCCGATGAGGTTTCGGAAGAAGATAAAAGCCGTCGATTGGACGAAATTATTGCACTGCAGAGTAAACTTTCACACGAAAGCAATAAAAAAGATGTCGGCAAAACCTTTGAAATTTTGATTGAAGGCGAGTCTAAAAAGTCGAAACACAAACTTTTTGGCAGAAATTCGCAAAATAAAGTGGTGGTTTTTGAGCGAAAAGACACAAAAATCGGCGAATATGCGCATGTAAAAATAACGGGCTGCACTTCAGCCACACTTATGGGCGAATTGATTGAACCGAATTAGTGTTTGTAATAAAATGTGTAAATATTTGATATTATGTAGATTATAGTCATTTTTCAATCGAATATTTTGTCATTACCGGTCATTCAATGGTCAAAAAGCAGTCATTTCTCGTTTTTTTTGTTTATGACTGAACTCGAAAAAATAACAAAAAAAAAATCAGACAGCGTTAAAATTTGTTAAAGCTCTGTTTTTGAGAAATAAACCAACCGTGCAAGCGTTATATCTGTAAAGATTCTTACACAAAAAAAATAGGTTTATGAAACAGATGTATCAATATTACTTTTTAATTGACGAATTCACAAAAACAGAATCACAAATGATTGATTTACAGAAAACTATTGCCGATATTTCCAAAGCGGAAGGCATACTTAAAGCCTTAGATTCATGTTTAGTCAGCCCGAAAACTGCCGTAATCGACAGAATTTTGGAAGCCGCACACGTGAAATAAATTTTAGGAGTTTATACAAATGTAATCCGAAATCGTAATGGTTTCGGATTTTTTTGTCAAAGAGCCAATG
>DYSM01000555.1 GCA_020718265.1 Draconibacterium orientale
AAAGAAGAGTATAATTGACATAAAATCAAGTATTTATACGTTTTCTTACAGACACAATTTATGAAGAATATGAACGATTTGAAAAATAAAACTCAAGATATAAAACTCAATACCATTCCCGAAGCCATTGAAGCATTCCGAAACGGCGAAATCATAATCGTGGTGGACGATGAAGACCGTGAAAATGAAGGCGATTTCATTACGGCTGCCGAACTCATTACGCCCGAAAAAGTCAATTTCATGGCAACACACGGGCGCGGACTGATTTGCGCTGCCATACCCGAAACGCGTTGCGAAGTGTTAGATTTGGAACTCATGGTCGGCAAAAATACCTCGTTGCATCACACGCCTTTTACAGTTTCTGTGGACTTAATCGGACAAGGTTGTACAACAGGAATTTCGACCGCAGACCGCGCCAAAACCATCAAAGCATTGGTTGAAGAAGCTACAAAAGCCGAAGATTTAGGACGACCGGGACACATTTTTCCGCTCAAATCCAAAGAACGCGGCGTATTGCGTCGCGCCGGACACACGGAAGCGGCAGTCGATTTTTCCGTCATCGCGGGCTTAAAACCCGGCGGCGCATTGGTCGAAATTATGAACGAAGACGGAACCATGGCGCGCTTACCCGAGTTGATGATTGTTGCCAAAAACTTCAACCTTAAACTTGTAACAATCAAAGATTTAATTGCATACAGACTTGAAACTGAAACCCTCGTCGAACGCGGCGAGCAAGTGCTTATGCCGACAAAATACGGAAGTTTCAACCTCATTCCGTATCGCCAACTGTCCGACGGCTTGGAGCATTCCGCACTCATAAAAGGTGCGTGGACAGCCGATGAACCCGTGCTCGTGCGCGTGCATTCGTCGTGCATTACGGGCGATATTTTCGGTTCGCAACGTTGCGACTGTGGCGACCAACTGCACAAAGCAATGGAAATGATTGATAATGAAGGAAAAGGCGTTGTGGTTTACATGAATCAAGAAGGTCGCGGCATTGGTTTTTTCAACAAAATTAAAACCTATAAACTTCAGGAAGAAGGCTACGACACTGTTGAGGCGAACCACAAACTCGGTTTTGCCGACGATGAACGCGATTACGGCGTGGGCGCGCAAATTCTGCGCGACTTAGGTATCAAGAAAATTCGATTAATGACAAATAATCCTGTAAAACGCGCCGGTTTAGAAGGTTACGGTCTCGAAATTGTGGAAATTGTACCCATAGAAATTGAAACCAATTCGCACAACCTTTTCTACATGAAAACAAAAAAAAATAAAATGGGGCACGACCTTAAATTAGTAGAATAGTTTACCGTTGTATGCTGTGTTTGTATGAAAATCGTTTAAATATTTGATTTCATGTAGATTATTGCAGTTTTTTCAATCGAATGTT
>DYSM01000556.1 GCA_020718265.1 Draconibacterium orientale
ATAGTAGAAAATATTGATTACGAACAGATTAATAACAAACCCAGCATTCCCGCCGATGTTGCCGATTTGACGGACAATACAAGTTTGCTTTTCGACGGTAATTGGAACGAATTAAACGGTATTCCGCCGGATTTAGGAATCTTCTCAAACGAGGCAGGCTATTTGACTGATTATGTTGAAATTGACGGCTCCGTTACGAATGAAATTCAAACATTAGCCATCAACGGAAATGAACTCAGCATAAGTGGAGACGGAGGGAACACCGTTACGTTACCTTACTCTGATGGTTCTCCGACAGTGATTAACGACGGCGAAAATGTTACGATTTCAGGTTACGTGTCGTTTGAAGAACCTTATGTTATAAATGCTGAAATAAACGGTTTGACTCATTACATAGGTGAGTTTTTTGCGGGTGGAATTGTTTTTTATATTGATGGCACCGGAAATCACGGGTTGATTTGCAGTCCGACAGATGTAGGATTTAATATGAATTGGAGCAATGTAATTGATGTCGCGGTCGGAGGATACACCACGTCTGATTGGAACGGCGCTGCGGCAACAGACGCTATTGTTGCACAGTCCGGACATACCATAAGTGCTGCGCTATCTTGCCTAAACTATTTGAACCCGGATTTTGGTTACGGGGAATATTCTGATTGGTATTTGCCGGCGATTGATGAGCTAAATCTTTTATTTACAATACGTTATACCATCAATAAAGTTGTGGAATCAGATGTAAGTTCAGATACACAACCAATTTTGAAGCAAATTTATTGGACATCTTCCGAGAGTTCGTCCAATAATGCATGGTACGTAAATTTCATTTCCGGACAATCCTTGTATATCGCAAAAAATAACGGTGGACGCGTTCGAGCAGTCAGAGAATTTTAATCGGGACATTTTTTATTGAGTATTTTTGATATTTTAATTGCAAAAAGTATGAAAAGGATTTTATTTACTTTGTTTTCAGTGTTTTTCGCTGTTTTGACTGTAGCTCAAACACCACAAATGTTTAAATATCAGGCAGTTTTGCGTGATAATTCCGGAATCGTTTTAGCAAATCAAACCAAAACCGTTTTGATTGAAATTCTGCAAAGCGATTTGACAACTGTGGTGTTTTCGGAACAACATGTTACAAGCACAACGGCACAAGGTTTAATCCATCTGAACATCGGTTCGCTTGAAGATTTAAGCGTTATCAATTGGTCTGAGGATGAGTATTTTATTCAAATATCTTTGGACGGAACAGTCATGGGAACATCTCAGTTGTTGTCGGTGCCTTACGCTATTACAGCAAAACATGTTGAGAATGTTGATTACGAACAGATTAATAACAAACCCACCATTCCCGCCGATGTTGCCGATTTGACGGACAATACAAATCTGT
>DYSM01000120.1 GCA_020718265.1 Draconibacterium orientale
TTCAAACTTCATTTCACCATTTCCAACAAATCGTCTTCGGAAATGATTTTGATGCCGAATTCGTTCACTTTTGCAAATTTTGAAGGTCCGACTTTGTCGCCGGCGAGGAAGTAATCGGTTGATTTTGAGACCGAACTGACATTTTTTCCGCCGTTGCGTTCAATGATAGCTTTCAACTCGTCGCGAGAATGTTTGGCAAACGTGCCGGAAAGCACAATGCTCGCGCCTTTGAGTTTGTCGGACGCGCTTTCGGTTTCAACGATTTCAAACTGTAAACCTGCTGATTTTAAACGATTTATGATAATTCGATTTTCTTCATTTTTGAAAAAATCTATCACACTTTGGGCTATGCGTTCGCCGATTTCGTCAATATGCGTCAAAGTTTCCAAATCTGCATTTGCCAGATTATCAATGGTTTTGAAGGCTTTTGCCAGATTTTTGGCAACCGTTGCGCCCACAAATCGAATTCCGATTCCGAACAACACGCGCTCAAATGGCACAAGTTTAGATTCTCCCAAACTTTCCAATAAATTTTGCGCTGATTTTTCCTTAAAACCGTCTAATTTCAATATTTGTTCGCGCGAAAGGTCGTATAAGTCCGCAATAGTTTTGACGTAACCAGCATCGAATAAGGCTTTTACGGTTGCTTCGCCCATGTTTATGTCCATTGCTTTTCGTCCGACAAAATGTTCGATTTTGCCTTTAATTTGCGGCGGACAATTCGGATTCGGACAGTAATGATTTGCTTCTTCGTCCGAGCGCACAAGCTCCGTCCCACATTCCGGACAATGCGTTGCATATTGAAATTCAACCGATTCCGCAGTTCTCAAACTTGGTTCGATACGCGTGATTTTCGGGATAATTTCGCCGCCTTTTTCCACATACACGCTGTCGCCGATGCGCACGTCCAAGGCACGCATGACATCCGCATTGTGCAACGACGCGCGTTTCACAACCGTGCCGGCTAATTGCACGGGTTCGAGGTTTGCCACCGGCGTAATCGCACCCGTTCTGCCGACTTGAAAATCAACCGAAAGCAATTTTGTGCAGGCTTCTTCTGCTTTAAATTTGTAGGAAATTGCCCAACGCGGCGATTTTCCGGTTGCACCCAAACGTTCCTGCAAAGTCAAATCATCCACTTTAATCACGATGCCGTCAATGTCGTATTCCAAATCCTTACGCGCTGTATCCCAGTAGTTTATGAACTCAAAAACCTCGTCAATCGTATTTACTCGGCGCGTGTGGTCGGGTGTTTTGAATCCCCAAGATTTTGCACGCTGCAAGTTATCGTAATGCGAATTTGTCGGTAAATTTTCAGACATCATAAAATACAAAAATGCGTCCAATTTTCGTTTTGCGGTTTGTGCCGAATTTTGCAATTTCAAAGCACCGGAAGCCGCATTGCGCGGATTTGCCATTGGTGATTCGCCCGCTTCAGTGCGTTCAATATTCAGATTATCAAATACTTTGCGCGGCATCAAAACTTCGCCGCGAATTTCAAATTCTGCCGGAAAATCTTTCGAAAACGCAGAAATATCTTGCGGAATGGTGCGAATGGTGCGGGCGTTGTCGGTTACGTTGTCGCCTTGTTCGCCGTCTCCGCGCGTTACGGCTTGTGCGAGTTTTCCGTTTTTGTAGTTCAAACTTATGGCTGTACCGTCATATTTCAACTCACAAACATATTGATAGTCAGCATTTTCACCCAAAAATCGGCGAATACGCCCGTCGAAATCGCGCAACTCACCTATATTATACGTGTTGCCCAACGAAAGCATCGGATATTTGTGTCGAACTTGCGAGAATTCCTTGTTGATGTCGCTGCCCACGCGCTTTGTAGGCGAATCGGGCGCGTCAAATTCCGGATATTTTGTTTCCAACTCGGCAAGTTCTTTGAGCAGCATATCATACTCATAATCAGAGATTACCGAAGTTGATAACACATAATAATTGTGGTTGTGGCGGTGCAATTCGGCACGCAAAAATTCGATTTTTTCCTTTATTTCGGATTTCATGGTCTATTTTTTTTACAAAGATAATTTTAATTTGAAAATGCGATACTATGTCAAACAAAGTGTAGGACAACTTTGGACGTGTTTTAATCAGAAAATTCAGTTCCATTTTGAAATTTCGTATAAAATAGCTAATTTTGGAGCGAGAAAAATATAGACTTGCAATGCGCATAAAAAATCTGAAAATTAAAAATATAGGTCCGTTTGAAGAAGGCTTTGTCGAATTTATCGACGAAAACGATAGTCTTGAACAACCTCCGATTACAATAATTACCGGCGAAAACGGCACGGGTAAAACGATTATTTTGGATGCGATAAGAGGTTTATTGTTAGGAGCTTATGGTGATTTAGATAGAAATATTGTGAGGAAAATATCTGATTTTGAAATAAAATCGGAGCTATCAATCCCTTTTGGTAAAAATAAATTGTTTCAATATACTACACAAGAAGAAATATTCGCAAATAAATCAATTAAAAATAGTTTTGAAACGTCAAATATCATCTTCAATACACAGCTATTCAACCCCAAACCTGAACATTCTACTTGGATCGTAAACTATTGGACATCCCGCTTAGCATCAGATAATTTTGAAATAAAAAGCCTTGTTGCTCCTAAACCCGAAAATTACTTAAAAAACGCGTTTAGCGGAATTCAGCCGAATGTTGAAGTTACGCAACTCATCTGTTTTTTTGATTATTTGCGTTCAAGCAACAGTCCCAAAGAACAAGAAGTCGGCGAATATCTCTACCAAATTTTAAAGAAAATTATCAAACTGAGTTTGAATAACGGAGAATTCAAATACGTTGAACGTCAAACTCTTACACCTATAATCTTTCAATCTGGTTCAGAAATTTCTTTGGATAAATTAAGTAGCGGAAATTTGTATCTGATACAGAGATTGGTTTCGTTATTAGGGCAAATGTATTCGGTTCATGTTTTGAACAAAACAGAAATTAACGAGCTGTGTAATGTGCCGGGACTGTTACTTATAGATGAAGCTGAAAATCATTTGCATCCCAAGTGGCAAAAAACGTTTTTGAACTCAATTCTTGAAATTTTCCCGAATTTACAAATCATCGTAACCACACATTCTCCATTCATAGTGTCGTCTGTCAAAAATGCGCGAGTGTATGTTTGCAAATCTATGAATGACTATTCAGTTGTTGAAAATCAGACAGATGTGTACTCCAATATGCCTATTGAAGAAATTTTACTTACGCCGGTTTTTAACACAAATAGTTTTAATACCGAATTATCCGATTTGATAATTGCACGTAAGAAAGCAGTTCATGCAAACGAAAAGACTAAGGCAAATGAAATAGAAAAAAAGCTTCTGGCACTCAATCCTGAATATTTTTCTTATTTTGAAGTTGAAAAACTTTTGTCCCAAATTTCAAAATAAAGGGCATGATACACCTCGACAGACTATCAAAACCTGACATTTTGGAGGCAAAACAAAAGGAATGGACGGACAAATTTATTGCCTCCGGAAAATCACGCCCCGATTTCTCAAAATACGGTCATTCAGAAATTTCCGAAACTTTACGCTCAATAAGTTTCAATAAATGTTACTACTGCGAACGAAAACTCACTGATATTCACTCGGAAATAGACCATTATATCGAAGTTTCGGATACGACAGGAAAGGCATTGGCTTTTGATTGGGAAAATTTATTTTTAGCTTGTCAAAACTGCAACAACAAGTTTCCGAACTCTAAAATCCCTGTAAATCAAGCATTAAATCCATTCTATGACTCTGACTATGAAATTGAGTCCCATTTAACTTTTGAGAATGAAATCATCACTGCACAAAACAACTCTGAAATCGGATTACGGACAATTCAAAAATTCAAGTTGGATTCCGATTCGCTTGACAAAATCAGAAGTAAACATTTACTAAATTTTAAGGACGTATTGTTGAAAATCCGAGAAAACCAAATCGCAAATCAAGGCAGACCAATATCAGCAGAAGAGAAACAAATCATTCAAAAATTTGCACAAAAAGATGCACCATTCTCATTGATGTTCAAACTTTTACTCAAAAAAGTAAAATATATTTGAAACATGGAAAATGAAAAACATTTAACCCTCACACGCAAAGCATTTTGGGATGTGAATTTCGATAAACTTATCGAACAACGGGACGCGTATGCAAGTTTCATTGTGCGCAAGGTTTTTCAGTTCGGAACGTTTGAGGATGTACGCAGTGTTACAGCCTATTACGGGCACGAAAAGGTCATCGAAATTCTCAAAAACGCAGAATATTTGCCGGAAATAACCTTACATTTTGCATCGGCGATTTTTAAAATTGACAAAACAGAATTCAAATGTTACACAAAAATACAACAACGCCCTTTCTCTTCCAAACGCTGACCGAACTCATGTCGTGGGACGCTTTGGCTGACTTTCGCTTAGTCGGCGGAACAAATCTCAGTCTTCGGCTCGGACATCGTAAAAGCATTGATATTGATATGTTTAGTGATGTAGATTTCGATAAAGAAACTCTATCAAAATTGTTCCGAAAAAAATATCCGAACGCAGAAATTCGCAACATTGTTTTTGGATTGACCATTTATTTGCCCGCTCATGACTCCGGATTTTTGAAGTTGGACATTATGGAAACAGACAAATTTATTCGCAATTTTGTAACGATTGAAAACATACGATTCGCACATTTTGAAGATATTGCAGCCATGAAATTGGAGGCAATCACAAGTCGAAAAACGAAAAAAGATTATTTCGACATTGCTGAACTTCTGAAAATGTTTACTTTTGAAGATCTTCTAAAATTTTACGCCGAACGATACCCATTCAACGAAGTAAAGCAGGTTTTGGAAAACATAACTTATTTCAGTAACGAATGTGAATCAGATTTCGACCCCGATGTTTTGAACGAACAAGATTGGACTTCTGTGAAATTCTCAATTTCAGATACTTTTGATGATTATATTACTAAGAAAATCAAAAAAATATGAAAAAGTTTTTTTTAAATTTAACATTGATAACAATTTTATTTTCTGCAAGTTACGCACAAGTAACCGACAAAGAAGACGAACTGAAAAAAAATGCCGTGGACACCGTGGAAGGTTGGCGAACGAAAGCCGTTTTTAACGTAAACATGTCGCAAGTTGCGCTTAAAAATTGGTCTGCAGGCGGACAGAATTCATTTTCAGTCAATGGGTTAGCGAGTTTTAATGCCGATTATGACAACAAAAAATTATCGTGGGAAAACCAGCTCGATATGGGCTACGGAATTCTGCAACAAGGTAGAAAAGACGTCGGAATTTTACAAAAAACCGACGATAAAATTGACTTCGCCTCCAAATACGGACAAAAAGCGACAGACAAACTCTATTACGCTGCCTTACTGAATTTTAAGACCCAATTTACAGACGGTTTCGATTACGCTAACAACGATTCGGTTGCGATTTCTAAATTCATGGCACCCGCCTATCTGCTTGGTGCATTGGGTTTTGACTACAAACCTGACAAGAAATTCTCAGCGTTTATTGCACCGGTTACATCAAAAACCACGTTCGTTCAAAATCAGACACTTGCAGATTCCGGCGCGTATGGGGTTGAAAAAGCAAAATTTAACGAAGCTAAGCAACTGATTACTCATGGAAAACAGTTGCGCAGCGAGTTCGGCGGATACGCAAAATTTTCGTATAAGGCTGATATTATGACAAATGTAACCTTACAAACTAAATTGGATGTGTTTTCAAATTATTTGAACAATCCGCAAAATATAGATATTAGTTGGGATGTAATGCTGAATCTGAAAGTAAACAAATATATCACCGTAAATATCAATACTCTAATGCTTTACGACGACGACATCAAATTTGAATTCGACACGGACGGCGACGGCGTTACCGACCAAAAAGGTCCGCGAACACAGTTTAAAGAACTTTTTGGGGTTGGTTTTTCATTGAAACTGTAATAATTTGAAGTGTTGATTTGGTGATGTGATAATTTGAAAATGTAAATATTCTTTATTGTGTCTTAGTGCCTTCGTGGCTAATTATATTTCAAAAAAGAAAAAATGGACAAAGAAAAATCAATGATGGACGATGCAAAAGGCTTTCTCTCAATGTGGAAGGACGAGTTTGCGACAAAAAATAAAGACATTTTGGAGCGCGCCGAAAAACGCCGACAAGATGCCGCCGCCGAAGATGCCGAAATGAAACGCCTCTTCGATGAGCTGAAAGTGGAATACACCGGCATTGCCAAAGATTTGTATGACAAGCTGAAAATCAACGTGGAAGGTTTCACAACCGCCGTAAAAGAAGGCACGGCAACCGTTGCAGAAAAGTTGGAATTGGAGCAAGGCATGAAACAGCTTTACGATTTCTTAGTCGCAACGAAAAACGCCGGAGCCGAACAATTTCAAAAACTTTCAGCCGGGTTGAAATCCAAAATAGACAGCTTCGACACGGAACTGAAATCGGAACGCGAATCGCTTGGAGCTGATGCACTTAGTCAGCTTTCAAAACGAAATTCCGACATGGAAGCGGATATGAAACGCAAGCAAGACGACATCAAAAATATATTCGGCGACGATGAATAGAGTCGTGCCGGAAACCTTGCTTTTCGATTTATTTACACGCACGTTCGACCAAGAGCCTGAGGCAATTATGCGCCTGCCGCAGTCTGGTTCGGCGCGGCAATATTTTCGTATTGTTTCTGAAAATCATTCTGTCATAGGCACTTACAACGAAGACAGAGCCGAAAATGAAGCATTTTTGAGTTACACCAAACATTTTTTGTCGAAAAACTTGGCTGTGCCAAAACTTTTTGCCGAAGATTTGGAAAAACACATTTATTTGCAGGAAGATTTGGGCGATGAAACGCTGTTTTCACGTTTGGAACACGAACGCAAAGGCGCGGATTTTCCGAAAACAATGATTCCTGTTTACAAAAAAGTCATTACAAAACTTATTGAAATTCAAACTATTGGCGGTAAAGATTTGGATTATTCCGTAGCGTATCCGCGTGCGGCGTTTGATGCGCAATCGGTACTTTGGGACTTGAATTATTTCAAATATCATTTCTTGAAATTGGCTTATGTGCCGTTCAACGAACAGCTATTGGAAAATGATTTTCAGCGTTTTACGAATTTTTTAGCACAAACAGATTCACGACATTTTTTGTTTCGCGATTTTCAAAGTCGGAACATTATGCTGAAAGATAATGAAGTATATTTCATTGATTATCAGGGCGGAAGACGCGGCGCTTTGCAATACGACCTTGCTTCGTTGCTTTACGATTCTAAGGCTGAAATTCCTGAAAATCTGAAATTTGAACTCAAAGAATTTTACAAATCCGAACTCGTAAAAAAACTTTTAGATATTGCCGATTTCGACAAATTTTATCCCGCTTTCGTGCTTGTGCGCCTGCTGCAAGCGATGGGCGCGTATGGCTATCGAGGCTTTTTTGAAGGGAAAGCGCATTTTTTGGAAAGCATTGAACCGGCTGTGAAAACACTGGAAAATGTTTTGAAAGAAACTGATTTTTTAGAACAAATGCCACACTTAAAAACGGTTTTGCAACGTGTAATTCAGTCGGAGAATCTGAAAAAAATATCTGATAAACAGAAACTTACGGTAAGTGTTAAAAGTTTTTCATACAAACGCGGAATGCCTTACGACTCAACCGGAAACGGCGGCGGATTTGTGTTCGATTGTCGTTTTCCGGAAAATCCGGGGCGCGTGGACGGCATCAAGGAATTTTGCGGAAAGGATGCTCCCGTTATCGAATTTTTGGAACAGCACGGCGAAATTCAACCGTTTTTGGACGATATTTTCAGCTTGCTTCGACCTGTAATTTCAAAATATATCATACGGAAACACAAGCACTTAGCGGTTTGGTTCGGCTGTACGGGAGGCAAACATCGCTCGGTGTATTGTGCAGAAAAAACTGCCGATTTCCTCCAAAAAAATTTCAATGTAAAAGTTGAATTAAAACATACAGAAGGATGGTAATGTGATAATTTGATGATGTGCTGATTTGTTAATTTCAGTCTTTTGAATTAAGTATTTAGCAATTGATAATCAACGAGTTAAACAAAAAGTGCG
>DYSM01000557.1 GCA_020718265.1 Draconibacterium orientale
ATTTAACTTTACAAACTTTCAACTTTATGACTTTTTATACTGAACTCATCAATGCGCCCGGGAATTTGTCCGCCGATTGTAAAATATTGACTTTGAGCCGGTTTTGTGTTTGCAGCAGGATAAATTTCGTGAAAAGAATCGTGAAATGTGCCGTTTGCGGTCATGGTCAGATAGCCTTCGTACCAAGGCGCGGCATCCGTCGGATTGCAATTGAATCGCCGCAAACAATTGACAGTAAATCTGTTGTGCCGGCAATCTGCTCTTTTTCGGAAACCATCGCTTGGATATTTTTGATTTGATTATTTTGCTCTTGACTTGTTTCCGAACTGCGCCAATGTGTATGAGTCGAATAGAAATTGAGTTGTCCGAAATTCGCTACCGAATATGCGCCGTAAATCACGCGCCGCGATTCCAAATTTGTTGTTGAATTTGATACAGAAATATACCGACTTTCAAAATCTGTCCGTGCATGTTTTGAGAGCACCGCAACGCCTTCTTCCCAAACATCCCAACCGTAATGCGCCCAATTCCACGCATAGTTGTAGTCGGCTTGATATTTGGTTTTCAGTATATTAGCAATTATCAAAGCCATGTTATCCGTGCGAATTATACCTTCCGTCAAAGGCGACGATTTGTGTTGCGCGCATTCCTGAAAAGCCACAAAATCCACATCCATTTTCCCGATAACATCGGCAACTACATTCAATTTTCGCTTTGCTTCAGTTTCCTGATACGTGTGCAAATTTATGGTCAGTATCAAAATTTCATTGTCGGAAGTTTTATACATCGTCAGTTTGATACCGGCAAGCGAAGTTTCCGGTAATTGCGTAGTGATTGACAGTGAATCGCTTACAACGTTTCCGAGATTATCTTTGGTTTCAATCACAACTCGATAATCGCCGGCATCGGCATAACGGTGCGTTTTGGAGAATTTTGCAAATTCACCTGCCGTTAAATTGGTAAGTGTGAGGTCGCCCCACTGAATTTGCGCGCTGCTGAGCGTGTTGTATTTTCTGTAACGATTGTTCCGCTCAGCGTGATGTCTAAGTCTTTAACAGTCTGATTTATAGTTATCATCGTATTCGGAATTTGGAGTTCTTTTTTGCAACTTGCAACAAAAATTAATGAAAAAAGTATTGCTAACAACGTTATTGTTTTCATAAATCATTTTTTTGCAAGATATGAAATTTCTTCAAACCATGTAAATTATAAAAGAAAAAGGCGGTCAGAGTGACCGCCTAAAACTAAAAAACAACTAACCTAAAACTTACTATGAAAAAAACACATTACAATAACTAAGTGCGTTATTGCGATGCAAAGATGAGAACATTTTTTGAATCTGCAAATTTTTTTTCAACTTTTTTTTATTTTTTTT
>DYSM01000121.1:0-4764 GCA_020718265.1 Draconibacterium orientale
AACTTTACGAACTCTTACTATTTCGTGAGCGTGTAACTCCAATAATCAATTCGGTTTTTATCGAAGGCATCAAAACGTTCGGAGCCTTCTACGCCTGCAAATTGGTAGAACATTTTGTGGAACATTTTCGGAGCTTTACTGTGTATGTGCGATTTGCGATACTCGGAATCCAATTTCAACGCACGCACGACGTTTTGGCGTATGTTCTTCTTTTCAAACACTTTAAAACCGGCTTCTTCGAGCTGTTTGTTTATAATGTCCACATCTTCGGGCTTAATCATGTCGGCAAACAGGAATTTTCCGTCGGCTTTTAATACACGATACACTTCCGAGAAAAATTTAGGAATATCGCCGTAACATCTTGCTGATTCAACATTTACAACCGCATCCATCGTGGCATCGGCAAAGGGCAAATCTTGCGAATGTCCTTTGATAAACGATAAACCTTCAACGTTTGTATGACGGCTGTTGCAAAAATCAATCGTTTTGCTTGAAATATCCAAACCGGTATAAGATTTAGGTTTGAAATAGCGCGTCAGGTAAGATGCGCCGCCGCCGCGACCGCTGCCGACTTCGAGAACATCTTTTCCGGCAAAATCGAAGTGCCGTGCCACGTGATGATACAATTGGATGCTGTATTTATCAGCTTCATCTTCGGATTTTAACTTCACCTTATCAAATTCGCCGTTTTCGCTTGCGTAGCCGTAATTCATAAACACGGTGGATGTTTCCTTGTCATAGGATGTAATCATTCGGTGCCAGATGCGCCAAAGCGGTTTGCGCAACGGGCGGGGTAGTTCGGCATACTTTTCGACAATTTTGCTCATAATAAAAGATGTATAAAAATTTTCGCCAAATGTAATGAAAAAAATTTAGAACTATGTATTTAAAACTTGTTTATGACAGAAAAACTTATTCAAAACCAACAAAACTAAGGATTATACGTCCGAATTAATTCGTGTTAAAACCGCTTGAGCTTCTGCAATTGTTGAAATTTGCTCTGCTTTTAGGGTTAATTTGTCATTTTTTTCTTTAAATTCAAACTTTTTGCCGAATTTTTGAACAAAACTCAAAACGCGGTCAAACTTCGCCGATTTGTAATACGATGAATCTTTATCCGAAACAAATGTGCAAATCATGGTTTTTTCTTTGAGCGTAATTTTTTCGATGCCCAAATCCATCGCGGCGTGGCGCAGGCGCACGGCGTTCAGCAATTCTTTGGAGGCAAGGGGAATTTCGCCGAAACGGTCGCGCAATTTGCTTTCAAATGCCGGCAATTCGCCGATGTCGGTAATTTTGTCCAATTCTCGATACAAACTCAAACGCTCGGTAATATTTTCGATATAAGCCTCAGGCAGAAGCAGTTCGAGGTCGGTATCCAAATAACAATCCGTAACAAATTTCTTGTTTGCCGTGGCTTGTTTGTATTCTTCTTCGGTTGCATTTTTGAACAAGTCCTGAAATTCCGTGTCGCGCAATTCGAGCAAAGCCTCATCCAAAATACGATGATAGGTTTCGTAACCGATGTCGGAAATAAAACCGCTTTGTTCGCCGCCGAGCAAATCGCCTGCGCCGCGAATGTCGAGGTCTTGCATGGCAATATTGAAACCGCTGCCGAGTTCCGAGAAACTTTCAATCGCGTTCAGGCGTTGGCGCGCTTCGTTGGACACTGCCGTGAGCGGCGGAGCAAGCAGGTAGCAAAACGCTTTTTTGTCCGACCGCCCTACCCTGCCCCGCAGTTGGTGCAAATCGCTGAGTCCGAAATTTTGTGCGTTGTTAATAATGATTGTGTTGGCGTTCGCAATATCCAAACCGCTTTCCACAATTGTGGTTGCAATGAGGATTCCGAATTTTTCATCCATAAAATCCAACAGAATTTGTTCCAAGTCCGCGCCGCTCATACGTCCGTGTGCCACCACGGAGCTGACATCGGGCACAAGGCGTTGCAGCAAGTTTTGAACTTCATAAATCGTATCAATACGGTTGTGTATGAAAAAAACCTGTCCGTTGCGTTCAATTTCGTATTCGATGGCTGCTTTAATGACTTCTTCGTCAAAGCTATGTAATTCTGTGATAATCGGATAACGGTTCGGCGGCGGCGTGTTTATGGTGGACAAATCGCGTGCGCCCATGAGCGAGAATTGCAAAGTGCGCGGAATCGGTGTGGCTGTGAGCGTGAGCGTGTCCACGTTCACTTTCAGAGCTTTAAGCCTGTCTTTTACCGCAACGCCGAATTTCTGTTCTTCATCGACCACAAGTAAACCTAAATCTTTAAACACCACATCTTTACTAATTAAACGATGTGTGCCTATAATAATGTCTGTTTTGCCGTTTGCCAAATATTCCAAGGCTTCGTTCAAGGCTTTTCCGGTTTTCATTCGGCTGAGATAGTCAATTTTCACAGGCATATCCTGCAAACGCTGCGTAAAGGTTCGGTAATGTTGAAACGCCAAAACGGTTGTCGGCACCAAAACGGCAACTTGTTTTCCGTCAATCACAGCTTTGAACGCGGCGCGAATGGCAATTTCCGTTTTTCCGAAACCTACATCGCCGCACACAAGGCGGTCCATCGGCATGGGGTTTTCCATATCGGCTTTCACGGCTTCGGTTGCTTTGCTTTGGTCGGGCGTATCTTCGTACATAAACGACGATTCCAACGCTGCCTGCAAATACGTGTCCGGCGAAAATGCAAATCCGCGCTCTTCTTTGCGCTTGGCATACAACGCAATAAGCTCTTTGGCAATATCTTTAACGCGGCTTTTTGTTTTCTTCTTCAAATTTGCCCACGCCGGCGAACCGAGTTTGTAAACTTTCGGCGCAGTGCCTTCGGAGCCTTTGTATTTTGATATTTTATGCAGATTGTGAATATTGACCAAAAGCACATCGCTGTCTTTATACACAAGGCGCACGGCTTCCTGAATTTTGCCGTTTTTAAGTTCCACCGTTACCAATCCGCCGAATTGCCCGATGCCGTGGTCGGCGTGTACGACGAAATCGCCGGGACTGAGGCTGCTGAGTTCGCGTAACGTAAGTGCCTCTTTACTTTCGTGATACGAAACCGATTTGAGTTTAAATTTATGGTATCGCCCGAAAATTTGGTGGTCGGTAAAACAAGTGATACGCAAATCGTTATCCGTGAAGCCTTTGTGCAAAATGCCGTCCACAGGCACAAATTCCGCGTGTAAATCTAATTCTTCGGACGTGAAAATGGAGGTCAAACGCTCAAATTGTTTGTCGTTGGCAGATAAAATGTGATTTACAAACCCGTCGGCGTGGCGTTGATTCAACTCTTCAGCCAAGAATTTGAATTTTTTGTTAAATTCGGGTTGTTCGGCTGTATTGTATTGAATAACAGACGCTGAGGGCGTGAAGTTATGATTGGACAATTCGATGTGTTTTTTTTGCGAAACGGCTTGTTTGAACTCGTCGGCGGAAATGAACGCGGCAGAATCGTCGTCGGATTTTTGTAATTTGGCAAGAATATACGGACTGTCGTGCGTCCAAATCAGCGTTTCGGGATGAATGAAGTCGAAGAACGAAATTTTATCTTCATTTGCGATATTATTCTGAATATCAGGAAGAATCGTAACACGGTCGAAACGCGCTTTGGATAACTGCGATACCGTTTCAAAGGTTCGGATGGAATCCACTTCGTTGTCGAAAAAGTCGATACGAAACGGAAAATCGTTTGAATACGAGAAAATATCCACAATGCTGCCGCGCACGGCGTATTGTCCGGGTTCGTACACAAAGTCGGCGCGTGTAAAACCGTATTCCACAAGCACTTCGGTAACAAAATCAATGGTCAGATGTTCGTTTTGGCGTATTTCAAACGTGTTGCTTTTTAGGTTCGATTTGCTGATAACCTTCTCGGCAACCGCTTCCGGATACGACACAATCACAGAGTTCACATTCTGATTCACATGATTGATAACCTCGGCACGCAAGATGGCATTTCCGCCGTCGAGCTTGCGAATGTCCTTTTTGGCAACCGAGCGTTTGTAGGACGACGGATAGAACAGCACGTCCGAAGCCGGCATGAGCACAGCCAAATCGTTTTGAAAATACGCGGCTTGTTCTTTATCCTGAAAAACAAACAGATGCGAGCGATTGATTTGTGCGCACACCGCCGCCGCTGCCAACGCCGCCGCCGAACCCGAAAGTCCTTTAAACTGCAAACGCGCGCCGGTTTGGAGCGCATTTACGGCAGCTTTGGTGCGCGAATCGCGCGTGTAACGTTGCAAAAGGTCGTGTAATGTCACGGAACAGGTGATTTAGAAATGCCCGCAAAGGTATATTTTTTTCAGGCAAGAAAGGAGATGTCGCAGAAAATTGTTAGAGAACAAGCATTTTGAATTACCAACAGACGAATGTCCAATGATAAAGTTTTACGTCTTCGGTTGAAAATTGGATGTTTTTCGGTTGAACATTCTTACGTTCGGCGGCGCGTCTCGCGGCGTCGTGCTATCCGGCCTTGTGTTGTTCGCAAGGCCGGAGTCTTGCAACATAGTCCGACGGAGCGGGACGCACCGCCGAACAGAGTAAAGCAAATACACAGACCCTCAGGGTTTTGAAAACCCTGAGGGTCTTAACTAATAATGTAAACATTTGATTTTAAAACAGGAAACCCAGCCGAAGTTTAAAACTCCGGCTGGGTTAACGAAATAAACCTTTATAGCGTTTACTATTTTGCTGCTATCGCCGTTACGGTTTTAGTATTCAAATCTACAGTAACAGTGTAATTTCCGGTAGTTCCGATAAATT
>DYSM01000121.1:4864-8050 GCA_020718265.1 Draconibacterium orientale
GTTTTAGTATTCAAATCTACAGTAACAGTGTAATTTCCGGTAGTTCCGATAAATTCGATATTTGAAGAATCCACGAAAACATTGTCAATACTACTGAAATAATTATAGTTATATGCTATCGGATTCCAATATGCCTGACCAGCGATAAAGATTCTACCATTCTGAATTAGTTCGGTTGTTATTTGATATACACCGCTCCCGATTGCTTGCATTTCAACATAATCAGTGCTCGAATTCCAGTCCCAAGTACATCCAGCTGTTACAGCATCGCCGATTATATAAAGCTTTTCCGGAAAAGGAACAACATAATCAGCAGTTTTAGTCATCGTTGCAACCAAGCCGCCTTCAAGTGTCCACGTGATACGAACTGTGTAAACGCCGACCTGTTGCTCTGTGATTGCAAAATCTTGACCGCCCGGTATTAACTGTGGAGACAAATCCGGTAATACGCCTTCAATATCTCCGCCAAAATTTGTATTTATCGAAAGTCCATCACCATTAGTTCCGTCTTGAAGTATCACTTTCCACCCATTTGAATATCGGAATTTAAATGTGTCATCATTAAAAATTACATCGGTCAATTCAAAATCCCATCGCTCGAAATTGAAAGGCGTTAATGTCTCTAACTGCATGTCCGAACCCCATCCGCTTGCAACCGCACCTCCGATAACACCGAAATAACTTACCGGCACAATGGCAAATTTTTGTGTTGTTTCGTCAATAACTATGTTATAAAGTCCGTCAGACGGAACAGTAAAAACAGTTGTCGGCTCCGATGAAAACGAAAATGTGCCCATAGTTACGTTGCCGTGAATTTGAGAATTTTCGCCGGCTAATATTACTTGTTCGGACGTTACGATGTTCAGGTATTGAAGATTGCCGTTAATCATCGTAACAATTTGAAAACCTGCTGCATCGGCTGAAATCGGCAACATTAATTCGTTAAAACCCGTACGTAAACTTTGGTCAAATTCATTATAAGTTTGTTTCATTTTACCGAAAGTTCCGAAATGCGAAAGCGGACTTGTATCGCCGCTTATATAATAATCACCATTGTAAAATTGAAAAGCTAAGGAAATTGTCTGAGCCGTTACGAAATCAGAAACTTCATTTACCTGCGAAATAAAACGACCGCTGTAACCTACAAATTTCAAAGCATCGCCCTCGTTGTATTGCATTTGAATAATTTCTTTTTGCGATTTGAGCTGCTCAGAGTTCGTTTGCTCCGACGAAATAAGACTAATTTCTGCCGAACCGGCTTTCGTTCCGTTGCTTACAAATTTTTGGGAGAAAGATGTTTCTTCCACAGTCAAACTGAATACAAACACGCCTTTTCCAAAATTCTTTAACATAAACGTTTGCAAACCTGAGCTTAAGTGTTGTTCAAACAACGCAAGTCGTTTACCTGTGAGGTCAAAAACTTCGGCAATTGCACGTCCGGAATTCGGCATCGTAAACACAACACGTGTTTCGTCCGTGCTCGGATTCGGATAAAGCGTAAAATTCTGTTCGTTTTTCGGGTTTTCAACACCCACAACACCTCTGAGATTCAAAACATCCGACCCGCCGATTGTGAGTGTGGTGTTTTGAGTAACATTTGTAATTTGAACTGAATCTAACGGAGTTCCGTACATAAAATCGCCGGCATAAAACTCAAGGGTGTAATCCTGTGCTTTCATTGTAAAGCCTAAAAGCATAAAGGCTGTCAGAAAAATAAAAAAATGTTTCATAAAATAAATGGTTTGTTGCCCGCAGTCCCCTAATAGGCAGGTTGTTATAAATAAAAAAAAGCGTGGGAACTGTAACTCATCTGTATCTGAGGCATCGCCAAACGCCCACGAACACTAATAAGAACAGCCCACGACGGAGCGTGAGCATCAGTCTTATTCTTGTGTTCGTAAAAAATTGGCGATTTTCAGATACAAGAAAAGCTAGTGTCATGTCAAGCCTCTTCTGACGTTTCCATGTCCTAGCGGACGATGGAAAGTCTCTACTGACCTGCATTCGTCCGTAGGACAATGTAGCGTCATTTCAAGATTGACATGACACTAGACGCTTTTTTAATATTTTTCAGAACGTGTAATGTTTCGGTTTCAAGCGAAAACATCGTGCTACAAAAATAGTATTTAATTTTAGGAACGCAAAAACTTATGCGGTAAAATATGTGTATCTCTGCAGTAGAAAATTTATAGCACGTGAACACGAATCAAACCCGAAATCAAAGCTGTTTTGCAGCTTATCCGGGAATCAAATTTAATTTCTAATTTTCGTTCCGAACAATTTTTTCTTAACTTTGCGTATAAAAAATCTGAAATATGAAGACTGCTGATATTGATACATCGCTAATTGACAGCTACTTTACTTTACTCAAAAATTTAAGTGCCGACAGTAAGTTGGAACTAATCTCGCGCCTTTCAAGGTCGATGAAAAAACACAAGAAATCGAAAACGGATTCTTGGAAATCCTTATTCGGAGCTTTTGAATTGGAACAATCGGCAGATGAGTTTGTAGCAGAATTGAAGAACGACAGAACATTTACCCGTAAAACGATAGATTTGTGAAAAAATATCTTTTGGATACGAACATTTGCGCGTATTTTCTAAACGGGAAAATTCTACCTCGAACGTAAAATAGAGAAGGCAGGTATTTCAAACTGCTACGTTTCCGAAATCACAGCCGAACTAAAATACGGCGTTGAAAAAAGTTTACACAAAGAAAAAAATAGAAAAACGCTTGAATTATTTCAAGAAAAATTCGATATTCTGCCTATTTTCCGACACTTGACGTTTATGCCGCCGAAAAATCACGCCGAAAAACAAAGGGGGCAATACTTGATGATTTCGATTTACTGATTGGTTCAACAGCAATTTTCAATAATTTGATTTTAGTAACGCGAAACATCAGTGATTTTGAACGCTTAAACGGTATTGAAATTGAAGATTGGACTTCTGTTTGAAAAAATCCGAAAACGAAACCGTTTTGTAAGTTATCCGGTAATCAAAAAAGTATCACAAATTTTTACCCCGAAAACATCATGCTTCAAATATAGAACAATATTTTAGCAGTGCAAAAACTTATGCGGCAAAAAAAGTGTATCTTTGTATTTGAAATTTTATCGCACGTGAAAACGTATCAAATTCATATCATCGAAACGCTCAAAGCCAATCTGCGGGCGCAACTCGGCAC
>DYSM01000558.1 GCA_020718265.1 Draconibacterium orientale
CAAAATGTTTGGCGGTTTTAAATTCGGACAAATCAAATCCGGTTTCGGACATCATGGTCAAAATTGTATTGATACCGACACCCGGAATTTGCAATAAATCAACGCCTCCGGTAATTTCATAAGCAAAACCTTCGATGTCGATTTGCGGATCGTTTCTTTGATGTTGCTTTTTTTTGTCCGGTTTGTAATCTTTTTTGGAAACTTCGTGTTGCACCTGTTTTGAGTGTATTTCCAACAATCGTTCGATTTCTTTGTCGATGTTTCTGATTTTTTGCCAATAATAATGGTACAAATCGTAACAATCCTGAAGTTCAAAAAGATACTCTTCACGCCAATCGCCGGTCAAAGCTTTTAAAATGTCTTTTCGGTCGGATTGACAGAGTTCACTCACGAGCGGTTCCAAATTTCGGGCATCGCGTTCGCCCGCCAAAATTGCTCGGATGACACGCATTCCTGATTCGCCGGCGATGTCACGCAACACGGCTTTGAGTTGAATATTCATCAACACCAAGGTTTTATTCATCTTTGTGATGAAGCGACTTGCATCTTCAATCAAAGCTTTGCGATGCCGCGTGTAGTTTCGTAGTTGATGTGTAAAAACATCCGGTTGAAAACTGTTTGAAAGCAATCCGATACTGTGCAACAATTGTAACCATCTGCTGTCCACCACATCGGTCTTATGTCCTTTGACATTTTTCAGATGTCGGGCATTGACCAAAATTACTTCAAAACCGTAATCTTGCAAAAGAACGAACAGCGGACGCCAATAAAATCCCGTGGATTCTAAGGCAACAGTTTTTATTCCGCAATCTTTCAAATGTCTTGCAATTTCGTGTAAATCTGAGGTAAAAACAGCAAATTCCTTGACATTGTCCTGAGCCGCACAAACAAAATGACTTTTACTTCCGATGTCGATTCCTGCTGCGTGGGGATTGACAACGGGCATGGAAATCATGTTGTCGGACGATTTGGCTTTCTTTGATTTTGTTTTCATTTTTCAAAGTTTTTTAAATTATGTGCCTTTCGGCAGAATGTTTGTTGCTGTGCATACTCACATGCGGGATAAGAATTGAGGACAATCAATCTTTCACCGGTAATTTCTACAAGACATTCTGCAGCCACGCTAAACGTCGGGCTTTTATGCACCGGGTTAATATCGGCTTACTGTCGGGGCTTTACAAAGTTATATATATTTTTTTCAAAGAACTTTAAATGGGGCTAAACGATATGAATTAGGAATTGTAAATGATTTGCAATATCTCAGAAGGCTTATTTACAAACTTTCACATTTTCACATTTTCAAATTTCCACATTTCCACATTTTCACATTATCAAATTTTCACATTTTCAAATTGCATCATTTTTGTATAAATT
>DYSM01000122.1 GCA_020718265.1 Draconibacterium orientale
ACTCAAAAATTGGTGATTATTGGGTAAGTTTTTATCTTGACAACGTTGTAACAATACGAAATAACGACTGGGACGGCTTAAAAAGCTATTATTATGTCCCAACAAAACCCGAAGAAATTGATAAACAGCAAATTGTTTTGCAAAAAAATATCAGTATCCCAACTCCATTAAAAAGTTTTTCGGATATTAAAAAGGAGTGTAAATTACCTGATTTATTTGAGGAATATGATATGAAAAAAGTCATATCTATTGAAAATGAAATTTAACAAAGATTTATTTTATAATAAAAAACTACACAAATGAATCGAAATAAAAAAACAGTTCAGCCCGAAGATAAACTCTGTCAAATCGCAGAATTTGAAAAAGGGTTATGCGAATTTTTTGAAAAAAAAATGTCAGAGCTTACCAACTCCGAACTCTTTACTATAGAACAACTTCCGACATCAGCCGGCATTTATGTTATTTTTGAAAATGATGTAACTCCTTTATATGTAGGGCGTTCCGGAAATATCCGTGTGCGCGTACAAGAGCATACACGCCCAAGCTCAGGCAGCGGCACGGCGACATTTGCATATATGCTTGCCAAACGAGAATTTAGCTCAAAATTCAAAAACACAAAACTCAACAAAGAAAATGAGAAAACACCTGAGTTCGTAAAAATGTTTTTGGATAAAAAAAACTTCTTAAAAGCATGTAAATTCAGGTTTGTCGAAATCGAAAATGACATTTTGCAAACCATGTTCGAGCCTTATGCTGCCTATAAACTTGGCACTTATCCGGACAATAATACGTTTGAAAATCATTGAGTATGAATGTATTAATAAAAATTTCCGTAGTTATTGTATTTTGTTCAAATATTTTGAATTTACATGCACAGGTTAAACCACTTATTTATACATACTTAGGAAACGAACAACGAAATTATTACGGCAATCGTGCGCCCGAAAAATTAGACACACTTTGGAAATTATACCTTGGCGAAGGCATCAGCCCGGCATACGGAAACCCGAACAAAGTATGGAAAGGCGCAGGATGGACAGGGCAGCCGCTTTACATTCGTGAGGGCGACAAAAATTTCCTTATTCAACCAAGTTTCGATTATAACTTAAAGAAAATCAATGCCGAAACCGGAGAAATTGTTTGGCAATACGCCTTCGACGACATCTTGAAGGGCACACCCACTTTTTGGGAAAATACAAAAGAAAATGACCCGGAAAAACGCTATGTCATAATGCAAGGCAGTCGGATGGGACGATTCAATTCGCTTGATACAGAAATAGTTCCGAGTTTTCGTGCGATTTCATATATGACCGGCAAAGAACTTTGGCGCATGAATTCTAAGCGTACCGAATGTTACAGTCGCGATGTGGACGGTTCTGCCGTAGTCGTGAATGATACAGCATATTTAGCTTTGGAAAACGGAATTTTTACAGTTTTTAGTCCTGATGTAAAAAAAGCAAAAAAACACGATGACGTAAAATATCCCCTGATTTACAAAGAGATACAATATTTTAACGCCGAAGATATCGGAACGCACGGGAACGATGTTGTCTCAGAATCATCGCCGACACATTTGAATAACATAATTTACACGCCGTCAGGTTCGGGGCACATTTACGGACACAGTATTTCTAAAAACGAAACGGTTTGGGACTACAATATCGGCACAGATATGAACGGCTCAGCACCCGTAACCGATGATAACTGTCTCATTGTCAGTATTGAAAAACAATACAAGCAAGGACCGGGCGGCGTTTTTAAACTCGACCCGACCAAAAGTCCGGCACTTGCCGTGCAATGGTATTTTCCTGTTCCCGACAAAAAATGGTTGCATTGGGAAGGCGGAATCGTAGGTTCCGTAGCTGTAAACGATGCCTACGTCTCAGGCGATACAGTGCGAATTGCAGCGTTTACGGACGTGAGCGGATACTTCTATATCGTTAAACATCAAGTTATTGACAAAAATAGAATGGCGCAAGCTCCCGAAGGTGCGTTGTGGTTTCCGACACCCGAATTGTTGTTCCGCGATAAAGTTCCGTCGGCAATTTCAACACCGATTATTGTTGAGGATAAGATAATTGTGCCCACGGACAGCGGTTTGTTTTTATACCAAATTGATTACGCAACGGAGCGCGTTACCTTGCTTGATTCTGTTCCAAACTTGGAAATTGATGCAACACCGATTGCCGTGGACGGAAAAATTTACGTTGCCGTGCGTGACGGATATTTGTATTGTTTCGGAAAAAAATGATACTTATTTGTGCTTGTAAGAAAACTCATAACACATTGAAATACTTATTGTTATAGAAATATTCCTACTTAAATGTTTAAAGAAATTCTGTTGAAATTCCATTGAAACTAAAAAAAAATTAATGACTACGTTTTGACCATTGAATGACTCCTTAATGACAAAATACTCAAAATTGAAAGAATGGCTATAATTTACATAAAATCAAAGATTTATTAGTTCTCTTACAAAGACTAATTAGAACTGAATTGTATTATTTTCCGGAAAAGCATCGGGTGTCAGTGTGTAGTCTAATATTAAACTTTTAACATTTTTCGGATTATTTACTTTGATTGTTACTTCGTTTTTTGTTGCCCAAATGCTTGCTTTTTGTAGGATATTTTCTGAAGAACCGTCGTTGTAAGATATTTTTAGAGAAATCGGGGCGGGTAGTCTGCCTATTTTTTTTACAATGACTTTGCCTTGTTTTGCAAATTTCTCTTTATCAACGTTTAAGGCTAAATCAGCATAGCCAATTTCGTTCATCCAAGGTTGCCAAAACCAGTTGAGATTTTCTCCGGCTGCATCCTCAAAACAAGCAAGCAAATCGTAAGGTGTCGGATGTTTGCCCGACCATCGTTCTGCGAATAGTTTCAATCCTGCATTAAATTTAGCTGTTCCTATTTCGTTACTCAGAAGATAAAATGCTGTACCAGAGCGTGTATAGGCATGAAAACGGTAAGCCGGATATTGACCTGTTACAACTTCCGAAAGCATGACGGGCGGCACATCGTAAAACGAACCTGCTGTGTTGTTATAGGCTTCGATAAGACTTGTAAAAGCATTATAGTCAGATGTTTTAGTATATTTATTTTCAAAAAGTCGTGGTAAAAACGAAATTAAACCTTCGTCCATCCACGCATATTTTTGCTCGTTCAGTCCGAGCGCAAACGGAAAATAGGAATGTCCGATTTCGTGCGCCGTTACATAAAGCGTCGAGTTGTGGTTCGGCATGTCGCCGTCGTTAATCATACCCGGAAATTCCATGCCGCCGTCACCGTTGAACGCCGTGAGTTGAGAATAAGGATACGAGATTTTCGGGGAAATTTCAGAAAAAAATTCTACTGCGTTCTTGCTAATCTCACAGACTTCAGGAAAATCGTGTGAGGACTCTTTATAGACTGCACTTACGAAAACACCTTCAGAAGTTCCGTTTTCGGCACGCACACCATCCCACAAATACGATTTGCTGACAGCGAAAGCAAAATCCGGCATGTGTTCGCTTTTAAACTTCCAAACATTTGTTGTGTTATTATTTTTTGTAATTGAAAAATTTTTTCTGTCCTCCGATGTTATAATGTGCGAAACAACGGTTGATTTTTTCGCGAATTCAATTTTCTCTAAAATCTCATCTGTGTAAACTTCATTTGGATTTGTCAGCGTCGCGGTTGCCCAAATTTGGTAGTCGTTCGGAACTGTAAGTTCAACATCGTAGTTTCCAAAATCGTGGTAAAACTCAGCTGCACCACTATAACCTGTTGTATTCCAACCAAAAATATCATCGTAAACTACTATTTTCGGATACCAATACGCCATCATAAAATTATCTTCGCCGTATTTTCCCATTCTTACGGGCGTAAATTCTGCAACGGTAAATTCCCATTCAATTTCGATTTCGATTTTCGATTTCGGTTCCATTTTATCTCCTAAAGCTATGTTTAACAACGAATTACTTCTGGAAATTGAAATTCCTGACATGTCAAATTGCATACCGTTAATCGACAAACTGTGTATCGTAACGCCGGAATTTACATCGCGTTCGCCCAAATCAAAATCGCGCCGGTTTCCTTTCTTAAAAATATCCTGAAACAAGTGGAAATGAATGCTTTTCAAAGTATCAGGGCTGTTGTTTGTATATGAAATTTTCTCTTTGCCCTTTAAAACGCCTGTTTTTGGATTAAATTCCGCAACTATTTTATAGTCAGACCTATTTTGAAAATATTCCGGTCCTGTCATACCGAACGATGTTCGCGTTCCTTTTTTTATTGCGTTTTTAATTTCTTTTGGTATATATAAAGGTGTGCCTTCTTGTGCGCCTGCGATTTGTGCAAAAAGTAAAATCGCAAAAACTAAACTTATTTGTCTCATGTGTATTTTATTTTTAGATTGAATAATAATCAGGATTTATTTTGTAAGGATGTTTTGAAATCATGCTGTTGTAAAATCGGTTGTCTCCGGTAACTTCGGTGCCAAGCCAAAACGGTTTTTCAAATTCTTCTTCTTCCGAACGGAGTTCTATTTCGCAAATTTCCAAACCTTCATTTTCTGTTTGAAAAATGTCAATCTCGAATACATGTGTTCCGTTGCTGAATTCGAAGCGCATTTTTTCAATTTTGCCCGGTTCGCAAATTTGCAACAATTCTTCCGCGCGTTGCACAGGTATCTCAAACTCATACTCATAACGGCTAAGTCCGGAAGCGTTACTTAAACCCTTGATAGTTAAAAATCCTTTTTCACCTTTGATACGTACACGCACAGTTCGTTCGGGAACAGAAGACAGAAAACCTTGAACAATCCGAGTTCCGTGAAGGTTTTTTACAATAGATTTGTCTCGAAGTAAAAACTTCCGTTCAATTTCATGAGGCATTATTTATAGCTTTAATTCGTTGATATAGTGTTGGATGCGAAAAATAAATTCTTACATATAACGGATGCGGAGTCAAATTACTCAAATGTTTTTTCGACATTTTTTTTAAGCCGGAAATCAGCGGCGCGCCCAAATTATGCTTAACAGCAAAGTTATCGGCGGCATATTCATTTTTTTGTGAAATATAATTCATTAAAATTCCGACAACTAAACTTAGCGGACTGTAAAGTATTCCGAAACCAATCGCGCTTACATGAAAACTTACGGTTTCCGTTCCTAAGGCTAAGGCTATCTGTTTATTGCCGACAAATAGTGAAAAGATATAAAGTAAAATTCCGGTTTGCAAAATTCCCGTTAGAAATCCGATAAGTGTATGTTTCTTTTTATAATGTCCTATTTCATGTGCCAAAACTGCCAGAATTTCCTCTGAGTCAAGGTCTTGGATAAGTGTATCGTAAAGCACAATTCTCTTTTTTTTACCAAATCCCGTAAAATATGCGTTGGCTTTTGTGGAGCGTTTTGAGCCGTCAATAACGTAAATGTTCTTTATTTCAAACCCGACATTTTGTCCGAATTGTTCAATTTTGTTACGCAGTTCGCCGTCCGGAAGCGGCGTTTGTTTATTGAAAAGCGGAACAATAATGTTGGAATAAAACAGTGTCATGAGCAACATTACAACCGTAACAGTAATCCAAGCGTAAATCCAAAAGTCAGTTTGTGTTTTTTCAAAAATCCACATTACGAACCACAAAAGTGCACCTCCTAAAATTGCGCTCAATAGTAAACTTTTTACTAAATCTGAAACAAATAGTTTAGGCGACATTTTGTTAAACCCAAATTTTTGCTCTATTACAAATGTATCATATATTGAAAAAGGTAAATTCAAAAGTCCCGATGCGCCGGCTAAAATTCCGAAAAAGAGAAGTCCTATAACAGATTCTGACTGCGATAAAGACCTTGCAAATTCGTCCACAACGGCAAAACCGCTAAATATAAGCAACAAAATCGTAGCTGTTGTATCTAAAACTGTGTTGAACGTTGAAACTTTTGAATTTTCGTGCTCATATTTCTGCGATTTTATGTAAGCCTCATTGTCATATATGTCCGACAATTCGTATGGAATATTTTTATTAAAATATGACGCATTTAACTTTTGAAGTGTAAAAGTTACAATTGTTCCAAAAATTATGATAATTAGAAAAGCTGTGAACATATTTTTTTCTTACAAAAATAATAAAATGTTTGGATTTCTGCAATCAAATCTCTTTTATTCGTAATATTGTCTTATTGTTTCGTTTTCTGTTACAATGATTTTATATTTTCCATTTCACGCAAATGAATTTAGGAATTACAGTTTTGTTTGTGTTTAAATTTTTGTTTGGTTTTAAAAAGTGTTTTATGAATAATACAATACGTCCCATGTTCCAATTTTTCTATATAACTGTTGCCTTTGCATCTTGCGGTGGTAATACAGAAGTTCAAAGTGATAGTATTGCACATCAAGTTTCAGCAAATCAGAACAATGTTACAAAAGTAAACAATACAAAAGACACAAAGTCTGAAACAAAAACAGCCTATTCAACGGCTACTTTAATATTCTTTATGCCTGATTTTAAGGAAATTGAAGATATGAAGCGTCATAACGATGCAACATTGCAATACCAACTTGAATTTCTTTTTAAAGATTTTAAAGAAAATGCCTTATTTGTAAAACAAACATTACAAACCGAACGTTTCTCTGTTGATATGAGTACTTCAAAAGTGTTTTTCTTTACAGATAAAGACGGAAAACAGACAAAAATCGACATTTCAGAGCGCAATATGCTTATGGGGCAAATTTTTTATTCCCCGGTTGATTCAATTCTGATTATCGACGGTCAGTTGTCGAGTAGTGAACTGAGAACACAAATTCAAACGTATTTTAAAATTGAAAATCTTTACTTGCCAAAAATTGAACAAGAATTGGAATTAGATAGTTTACATTTAGATACAATTGTAAACAATTGACTTTCGGTAAAGTATAGTTTACTTTATTTGGTTTGGCACGCAAATTGATTTACTATTTTTACTCAAACACACATTTTACTCAAGTTAAACGTAAATTTTAGGAATTATGAAAAAGTTGTTAGTTTTTACAGTTTTTGGGCTTTTCAGCCTTGTTACTGTTGCTCAAAATCACGGGCATGGCAATGGACACGGAAGCGGAACAGGCGGATACGGCGGTGGTGCGAGAGATTCCGAACTCGTTCTGAGACTTTGGGACGATTCAAATTTCACGGTCGTTTTTGATCATAGTGTTTACAGCGCGCCGACTTCAGTGTTTCGCTTAGACAATGTTGAGCCGGGAGTTCACAGACTTATCGTTAAACAGAGCGAATACGGGCGTTACGGCGAAGTTGTAAATATCTTGTACAGAGGCGATATCCGAATTCCGAACAGAACGAAAGTGGTTGCCGGAATAAATCGCAATTTCAATTTAGAAATTGTGAAAGAAGAATATCTCGGCGGTTCATACAGTTCGGGCGACAATTATGGAGGCTACTGCGATTCGCACAGCGGAGGCGGGTATTATTCAAAACCTCCGTTGGATATAAACGATTTAAAAATTACTTTACAAAATGCCGGGTTCGAAAGCGACAGAAAAATGATTGCAGAGCAAGCAGTTGCGATGCACAGCATTATCACCGATGATGTTTTTCAAATCATGCTCACTTTCGGATTTGAGTCTTCAAAATTAGACTTTGCAAAATTTGCGTATCCGCATTGTGAAGACAAACAAAATTACTACCGCGTAAACGATGCTTTTTCGTTCAGCAGCAGCATTCGTGAACTTAACGATTATATTCTTGGCTATGGTCGCCGTGGCGGAAGTTATCAATATTATGATTACAAAAGACATTAGTATTTGTAATGCACAAAAAATCATTAGTTTATGATTTTTTTGAAAATCCTGTTGCAGCTATCGGGTTTTTCAGTTTATATCAAACCCAATACAATACAGAGGATTACATTTTTGAAGTATAAAATAAAGATTATCAATAATTTATATTCTGTTGCCTGTAATCTGATGTCTTAAATTTAATATAAAATATTTTTGGAAGGGAGTTTCATTTATGAGACTCCTTTTTTTTGTG
>DYSM01000559.1 GCA_020718265.1 Draconibacterium orientale
AATGATAAACAGACAAATACAGCCCAAATTTCAAGTCGTATCGGAGCTAAACATGCTGCGTGCAAAAAAAACAGAAACCCGACACGGATTAAATGTTTACACGTTTCATGTTGAAAATCAGGATATTCTGAAAATAGAATTTATAATCGATGCCGGTACCGTACGCCACCCGAATCCGCTTGTTGCAGACATGACAAATGCCATGCTCAACGAAGGAACCGCCACGCGTACATCCGCCGAAATTGCCAATGAGATAGAATATTACGGCTCGTATTTGAGTTTAAATATCGGAAAACATTACGCTTACATTACGCTTTTCAGCTTAAAAAAACATTTACACCACGCTTTACCTGTGGTTTTGGATATTTTACGCAATGCAAATTTTCCCGAAAAAGAATTTGAAATTGTCAAAATGTCTCAATATCAAGATTTTATGGTAAGTAAACAACGTACGCGCGACCTCGCCGGCGATGCTTACAACGAACTTACGTTCGGAGCAGAACATCCTTATGGAATTGTTGTTAATGAATCTCATTTTGAAGCAGTTACTACCGATATTCTCAAAGAATTTCATAAAAATTTTTACGCCGCAGCAAAGCCCGACATCATTATTTCCGGCGCGTACACGCCCGAACACTTGGAAATGTTGGACGAATATTTTGGAAATCCACAAGAGGAAACAGCTCATTCTCAGCTTGATTATGCCTACAATTTTGCAAATGCCGGAAAAACGGTTTACGTGCCCAAAAAAGATTCCGTGCAAAGCACAATCATCATGGGTTATCCTACAATTTTGAAATCGCATCCCGATTTTTTGCCGCTTAACATGGCGGTAATGATTTTGGGCGGCTATTTTGGTTCGCGCTTGATGAAAAATATTCGAGAAGACAAAGGTTATACGTACGGAATTTACGCAGGACTTTCAGCCTACAAATACGCCGGATTATTTGAAATTGAAGCCGAAACCGGCAACGATGTGGTTGAAAAAGCCATTGAAGAAATTCATAAGGAGCTGAAAATCATGCAGACAGAACTTGTGAGCACAGAAGAATTGGAACGCGTACAAAATTACATGTCGGCTAACTTTTTGCGCCGTTTCGATGGTGCACTTGCTGCTTCCGATGCGTTCCGTGCACTTTTACTCTCAGGTTTGGATTATGATTATTACGATGAATATTTCAAAATCGTAAAAAATATTACGCCTGAAGAAATCCGTGCCATGGCGCAAAAATATTTCTCACCCGAAAAAATGCTCACCGTAATCGCAGGGAAAGAAAAAATCTGACAAAAATATCTAAGAGTCCGATATAAAAAGCCTGTTTTATTTTAGCTAAACAATCTATATGCTTGATTATCAGTGT
>DYSM01000123.1 GCA_020718265.1 Draconibacterium orientale
AAGCATATAGATTGTTTAGCTAAAATAAAACAGGCTTTTTAGACCGGACTCATTTGTTATTGATTACAAATTCAGGGCATTTTGTAACGCAACAAGTGGTCATTCATTGCTTTTCATGAATTACAAAAGCAATGAATGTACACTTTTTGACTTTGAATGTAGCATTATTTCAAAGATTTAGGCGGCTTTACAAGGTTTGCATATTGCTGACCATAAAATGCAGGCGATTGAGGATATTGACTTCGCTTACACCGCTGTCGAAATCTAAAAACAGTAAATTCAAATTCGGATATTTTTCTTTCAAGCGTTTTTCAATGCCTTTTGAAACGATTTGATTGGCAATACATCCGAAGGGTTGAACGCTGATAACGTTATGCACACCGGTTTCCGAAAATTTCGATATTTCCGCAGGAATCAGCCAGCCTTCGCCAAACTGATTGACCAAATTGAGGATGTCTTCCGCTTTTTTGGCGGTTTGTCGGATGTTGTGGAACGGACGATGTAACTTGAACGCACTCAGGATTTTATTTACTTTATTGATTTGTCGGTTTGCCAAAAATTCCATGTAATAAAAATACAGTTCGGACAAATCGGCTTTGACCAAATTATTTTTTCGGTTTACCGAGATATTTACAAATTCTTGGGTAAAGAAATCCAAAATCGGCGGCACAATAACTTCAACACCCTGATTAATAAGCCAATCCACCACGTGCGATTGCCCGAAGGAATTGTATTTGATGTAAATTTCGCCCACCAAACCTATTTTCGGAACGTCTGCGGTTCGGATTTCGATGTTGTTAAAATCTTCAACGGCGCGTTTCAGCAGTTCGTAAATCTCTTTGGTCGAATTCTTTAACGCTAAGGGTTTTACGTTTTCGATGTAGTCGGTCATCAATTGTTTCGCACTGCCTTTTACCTTTTCGCGGGGTACGGTGGCGTAATATAGTTTTGCTATGGAATCGGCAAACAGAATCAGCGTAAAAGTAACGGGCAACAGTTTTTTCCAATTTATCTCAAAACCGGGTTGCGGGTTGATGGTTTTGCCCGCCGTGCCCACCGAAATTACGGGAATATGCTCGTAACCTGCTGAAATCATGGCTTTTTTAATGAGCGACAAATACGTACTCGCGCGGCATTGCCCGCCCGTTTGTGTAATGCCGACTGCAATCTCGTTGTGATTTGCGCCCGATTCCGCAAGATATTTAATGACATCGCCCACCACGAGCGTGCACGGATAGCAAATTTCGTTGTTGGAATATTTCAGCCCGTATTCAACCGACTGTTTTGTAGGTTTGGGCAAATTTACGGCTTTGTATCCCGCAATTTCAAACAAGGTCGGGAGTAAATCCGAATAGGCTTCGGCGAAAAACGGCATCAAAATGGTGCGTTGTGCTTTATCTTTTTTCTCGAAGACTGCGGTGTTCGTGCGCTTTTGAATGTTCTTGGCAAAGGTATTTTCGCGGAGTTTGAGCGATTCCAACATCGAACGCAAGCGCAGACGCACCGACCCTGTGCTCGAAATTTCATCTACTTTGATGAGCGTATGCGTTTTGCCGGCGGCTTTCAGAATTTCCACACATTCGTCAATTACAATGGAGTCGGGACCGCAGCCGAAGGAGTTTAGTTGCACAAATTGCACATTTTCAGGTTGTTCAGCCACCCATTGCGCAGCGCTGTAAATGCGGTTCGGGTACGACCATTGCGAAATGATATGCAAATCGGTAATGCCCTGACTTTTAGGCGCAGGCACTAAATCTTCCGGAATCACATCCACCCCGAAATCGGCTAAGATGTCCGGCGTTTTTTGGTGCAACAGCGGGTCAATGTGGTACGGACGACCGGCAAGCACCACAAGGGTTCTGCCGGTTTTCAAAGCATTGTCAATCACTTTTTGTCCGCGTTCTCGCAATTTTTCTTTTAAGATACGAGAATATTCTACGGCTTCGGCGTAAGCTTTTTCGGCGCGTGAGGTGCTTATTCCTAAGCTGTTCAGATATTTAACGCAGACTTTTTGTGCAAGTTTTTTATTGTTGAAATTGATAACCGGAGAATCCACCGGAATTTTATAGGTACGTTCCGGATTTATGGCACTCGAAATCACTTCGGCATAGCTGCTCACAATGGGGCAGTTGTAACTGTTATCAGCGTTTTCAAATTTATTTTCTTCAAACATTACGGTCGGGTAGAGGATTCGGTCGGCTTGTTTTTCAATCAAATCGAAAATATGACCGTGCACCAATTTCGCCGGAAAGCAAATACTGTCGGACATAATCGTGCCCTTGCCTTTTTCCGAAATATCAACCGTAGAGCCTGACGACAACACAACCTCAATGCCTGCACTTGCGAGTAATTTATACCAAAACGGAAAATTCTCAAACTGATTCAACGCACGCGGAATGCCGATTTTGAGTTTGGACGTGCGTTTTGTTTTATCGTCTTGGGCAAATACTGCGTTGTATTTTTCTTCAAACAAATTTACGCCGCGTTCGTTTTTTGTGCCTTTGTTGGAAAACACTTTTTCGCATTTGTTGCCCGAATAATAATTGACCGTGCCCGAAAATTTGAACACCGACACGGAACATAAATTGTCGCACGCGCGGCAAACCACTTGTTTGGACGACAGCTTGGTGCCGTATTCAATCGCATATTGCAACGAGAAGCCTGTCAGCGTTTTGTGTTGTATAAAATATTCGTTTCGCGCCACGCAAGCCGCGCCGAACGCGCCCATTTGTTCGGGTATGTTGGTGCAAATCACACGTTTACCGATGTGGTCTTCGAGAGCTTTGTGAACGGACGGATTCCGAAACGCACCACCCTGCACCACAATATTATCGCCCAAAATATCAATATTCTTGATTTTAAGAACTTTATACAACGCATTTTTTATGACAGAAACCGATAAGCCGGCGGCAATTTCGCCTGTGCTTGCATTTTCGCGCAGGGCTTGTTTTACTTTGGAGTTCATAAACACGGTGCAGCGTGTGCCCAAGTCGCAGGCATTTGTGGCGTTGCAAGCCATGTCGGCAAAGTCGGAAACTTTGTGCCCCAGCGCGTTACTGAAATTTTCGATAAACGAGCCGCAACCTGCCGAGCAGGCTTCGTTCAACTCAATACGACTGACCACGCCGTTTTCGATAAAGACGGCTTTCATGTCCTGCCCGCCGATGTCCATGATGAACGACACATTTTTGTTGAAAAACTTTGCGGCTTCGTAATGCGCAATGGTTTCCACAATGCCGGTATCGATGGCAAAAGCGGCTTTTATCAAATCTTCGCCGTAGCCCGTTACGGCAGAGCGTGCAATTTCGAGATGCTGTCCGCAACCTTGGATTTGTTCCTGCATTTCCATCAACCCTTTTTTTAAGGTTTCGAGCGGCGAGCCGAAATTATGTTGATAGAAATTGAACAGCAATTCGTTATCTTTGGAAATCAGGCTGATTTTTGTTGTGGTGGAACCGCTGTCTATGCCCAAAAAACACTGCACGCCGTCGTAGTCCGACAGGCGTTTGCGCGGAACGGTGTGGTTCATGCGCTCTTTGTTCCACGCATCGAACTCGGTTTGTGAGGCGAACAACGGATTCAAGCGGGTTTCAATATCGCTGCGGGATTGCGATGAGGCTTTTAATTTTTCGGAAATTGTATCAATCGAAAAATGCTCCGAACTCGAACTCAGTGCCGCGCCGATTGCGGGCATCAATGCCGGATTATCGGGAACGATGACTTCGTGTTCGGCAATTTTTAAATCTCGAATAAAAGTGTTGGTCAATTCGGGCAGAAAGCTGAACGGTCCGCCCGTGAGCATGATTTTGGGTTCGATGGCATAGCCGCGCGCGAGCGTGTTAATCGTTTGTACCGCAACAGCATGGAACACCGATGCTGCAATATCTTCGGTAGAAACTTTTCGGCTTAATAAATTTTGAATATCCGTTTTGGCAAACACTCCGCAGCGCGAGGCAACCGGATATATTTTGGTGTAATGTTTTGCGGCTGCATTGAATTCTTCCAAAGTCATATTGAGCAACGTCGCCGTTTGGTCAATAAATGCACCCGTTCCGCCGGCGCAACTGCCGTTCATGCGAATGTCGGGAATGCGTCCTTCTTTGAAAAAAATCATTTTTGAATCTTCGCCGCCGATGTCCACGAGCGTGCGCACCTGCGGATATTTGCGCTTGACAACTTCCGTTTGTGCAATAATTTCCTGCACAAATGTAAACCCGCTCGCCTCTGACACACCCATGCCCGCCGAACCGGTGATGCACACGGTCGTGTCAAAATTTCCGAACTGCTGCCTGATTTCGACAATAAGGTCGTTGAGCGTGTCGTATATTTTGGTGTTGTGCCGCCTGTAATCGGAAAACAAAAGGGTATCTTGGCTGTCCAAAAGAACAACCTTAGCAGTTGTGGAACCCAAATCGATGCCCAACTTGTAAACATGTCCGGCGTTTTGTATAAATCCTGTCATATTCTTGTTGAAATTTCAGTGTACAGTTATCAGTGAACATAATTCAGAATTCATATTTCCTACTTCTGTCTCCGAATATGCAAAAATATCTGTTTTACCTAAATATCAAACAAGAAAATTCAGGAACTAATATAATGAGGTTACTCCGATTCACTGCCTAACTGCTATTTTTTTTTTAATACAAATTGATTTTCAAAGACTTAATAATCAGCTTAGCTGTTAAAAATACTTTTAGTAGCGGATTAAATTCTGTAACCGAAAAGACTGTCAAATGAAAGCCGAGCGAAACCGTGGGTTGTTGGTTTCTACAACTATAAATCTGTGGTATTTGTTAGGCATAGTGCAATAAAAACAATGACAAGCTGTGTCTTAAAATTGATTTTTAGTATTATATTGAACCGAATATTAGTTACATATTTGACTTGTAAATATCTGATTTACAATTTTATATATTCTCTTGTCTGATGTCTTAAATCTAATATAAAATTGCATTATTTTACAAATCTTGTAATGGATATTCTATTTTTTATTCCATAATCTTACACTCCGTCCTCCGGTTTTTTTGGCGATTTTCGGCGGAGTTGTTTTCTGCAATTGGCACAGAGCTTCCGTAACCTTTGTAAGTTAGTCGTTTTGAATCAATGCCTTGATTTACAAGATATTCTACTACCGATTTTGCTCTGTTTTCGGACAAAGTCATGTTGTGTTTCACGGAGCCGACATTGTCTGTATGTCCGCCGATTTCTACCTTTAAAGTCGGATTTTTTTGCAGAAAATTCAATAATTTGTTCAATTCAGTAACCGACTCGGGACGCAATTCATGTTTATCGGTGTCGAAAAAGATGTTATTTAACACAATTTTATGACCTTTGCGAATAGGTTGTAACGGAACTTCTATCTCAAAAAAGTCCAAAGCTGTGGCAGTATCTTTTATGCTAAAACTTTCTGAATAAAACAGATAGCCTTCTTTTTCAACATTCAACGCATAATTTTTTCCGGTGGGAAGTGAAAGCATAAACGTACCGTCTTCGCGCCCGGAATATGAATCTGTTGCAAGGCTGTCTGTTTGAATATCAATAAGTTGGAAGTGAGCGAAAAGTTCTTCTCGCGTTTCGGCATCGTACACCAGACCTTTTATATAGGTTGTCGGCACAGGGCGAAGTTTTTGCGGTAAATCGAAACTCAATAAATCCAAACGTCCGTAACCGTCTTTGACATCAGCGGCATAATAAGCCTTATCGCCTGTGGCATTGATGATTAGGGCAAATTCTTCGTTGTGAGTATTTATCGGAAATCCGAGATTTTCAGGGGTTTGCCATGCGCCTTTAACATCGCGGCGTGCCACAAATAAATCGCTCTGCCCTAAGCCGATATGACCGTCCGTTGCAAAGTAAAGTGTTTGATTATCAGGATGAATGAACGGAGATTGTTCTTTTCCCGACGAGTTTATTTTTTTTCCGAGATTTTCGGCTTTCGTCCAAGTGCCGTCGGGATTAAGTTTGCATGTCCAAATGTCTGATTCGCCTTCGCCGCCCGGGCGATTTGAGATGAAATACAGCGTTCGTCCGTCTCCCGAAAAGCAGGGTTGCGACTCCCAATAGCGCGTGTTTACGTTCGTGCCGGCGTTCACGGGGCGACCCCAGCCGATAGAGGTTTTGACGGAATAAAAAATATCGCAACTGCCATACGATTTTCCGTGCGGGCTGTCGGTGCCTGCGTTTTGGCACGAGGTAAAAAACAGAATCTTGCCGTCCGGAGAAATGGATTGCGCGCCTTCGTTGTATTTGGTATTCACGGTATTACCGAACGGTTTTGCGGCAGACCATGTGCCGTCAGCTTGTTTTTCCGATAAGTAAAAATCTTCCTGAGTATCGTTGTGGTCGTTGATAATTTCCACTTCACTGCGTTTTACGGCACGTGTGAATATAAGTTGTGTCTCGTCCAACGAGAGCGAAGGCAGATAGTCATCAAATTCGGAATTGACTGATTTACCGATATTTACCGGATGAAAATCTACCGGATTTGCAACTGATTTTTTTCCAAACTCTGCTTTTGTATAAATATCGTTTAGCCGTTCGGCATAACTTTTTGCAACATCCAGTTCTGAGGCTTTACGTGCTGATTCTGAGGCTTCTGCATACTTTCCGAGCGAAAGTTCGGTTTTTGCAAGATTCAAATAGCCGAGTGTTGTGGGCTGAAATTTTGTGCCTTTTTGTAAACACGCCAAACGATTTTCCGAGTCTTTCCACGTTCCGTAAATATCTGACATTAAGTAATATGCTTCGGCAAAATTCGGCGCACATTCAACCGCTGCTTCGGCAAATTTCATGGCAGACTGCTCGTCTCGATTCGCGTACGCCTGTATCGCTTTGTCCATATTTTTGACGGCTTTTTTATTCGTAACAGAATATGTTTGCGCGGATAAAAATCCGAAATTTAGGACGATTAAAAGGCTGAAAATAAAACGCATACGAAAACTTTACTCGTTAATAGGATTACAAAATTCTTCGGGAGTAAAAATTTGTAGGTCAGCGTCTTGATAGTCTTTTTTGTTTCTTGTTACGATTGTGCGAATGTGATGGTGTCGTGCTGTTTCTTTTTGCACAGAATCTTCAAAATCGGATTGTTCGAATTTAATGCTGCTGATTATTTTTTTTCGTGCAGGTGTAAATATTTAAACTTTGCACCTAATAATTATTAAAAATCGCCTAATAATTTTTTTGATGGTGTTAATGTTAATATAGCTTCGTATTCAATTTTATCGTTGCTTACCTTATCCGCATTTCCAAATTCTTCGGTTAAGGTTCCTTCTTGATTGAAAGTTAAAATATATTGAAATTGCTGTCCTTTACTTTCAAATTCTCTTTGTTTTTCTTCTAAATATTCGTATAAATGAACAAATTGAGCTTTATCTACTCCATCGAAAATTCCATCATGCACTAAAAATCGTGGCGAATTGATATTTTTATACATAGAATTAAATAGAATTGAAAGGTCGTAAATCAGGGTTCTAACTTGATTTTTACCCTTTCCAAACATTGTTGAATTTTCTAAAAAACTGATTGCTATTTTTGAATCCTTATTAGTTGAACCAATATCAAAAATAGAGTCCGATTCTGATTTTTTAGGATAAATTGCATTATATAGTTCATTTATTGTTTTTGAAAGTTCGTATTTATTGTTTTTAATTTCTTGTTCAAAGTCAAATACTTTTCCTTCAAGTTTCTTTATTTCTACTTCAATTTCATTTTGTTCTTTTCGCAAATCTCTATAAATTTCTACTTTTCCTTCCAGTTCGTAAAGTTCTTTTTTCTTTTCAGTTGAACGATAATGTGCTTCCGATAAATCTTCTATTGCATTTTCATTGGATAAGAAATCGAAAATTTTTTTACGTTTATTTTCAATTTCAGTTATTTCTGCTTTTCTTTTTTCAATTAATTCATTTAGTTTGGATATTTCTTTTCCAATAAATTCTTTACGTGATTTAATCAAGTCTTTTTTAAAATTA
>DYSM01000560.1 GCA_020718265.1 Draconibacterium orientale
AAATCACACAAAATACAATGATTGACGCAAATTCACAACAAAAAGTCAAGAGTTTCTGGAAACGACCGGAAGGGAAACTCGGAGCTGTCGTGCTCATCGGCATTCTCATTTTACTCGGTGTTTACGCAAGTTCCGTAACCGCATTTTTTCTGGGCTTACTGACATCTACATTGTCCATCGTGCTCTTCGTGGTCGTTGTCGGAGTAATACTTTACGTGCTGCTCGACCCGAAATTTCGCAACCTCGTTTGGTACATGTACAAAAGCTTTATGCGCTGGATGACTGGCATGTTCGTGCAGCTCGACCCGATAAAAATTCTGAAATCATACATCGACTATCTCTACAAAAACTTGGCAGAGATGGACGAGCATATCGGAAAACTGAAAGGTCAAATTGCCAAAATCAAAAGCATTGTTGAAAAAAACAAGCGCGAAATGGAGCAAAGCCTCAAAATGGCAGAGCAAGCCAAAAAACAAGGCAACATGGAACTTGTGGCTATCAACACACGCCAGTTCGGACGGTTGAAAGACTCGAACGACCGCTACAACTCGCTGCTCGGACGCATGGAATTGCTTTATCGCGTGTTGGCAAAAATTCACAAAAACTCCGGTTATCTCATCAAAGATACTGAAAATGAGGTGCGTATGCGTGAGCAAGAATACACCGCCATAAAAGCCGGACATTCCGCCATGCGCCGCGCCATGAGCATTATACAAGGCGACCCGGACAAAAAGATGATTTTCGATATGGCAACCGAAGCTATTGTGGAAGACGTACACACGAAAATCGGCGAAATGGAACGGTTCATCGAAATTTCCGGTTCGTTTATCGACAGCGTTGATTTACAGAACGGTGTGTATGAACAAGCCGGACTTGAATTGCTCGAAAAAATGGAAAAAGAAGGCGTTTCCTTCCTGTTAGGCGAACCGCCGGCAGACATTCCCGGGCTGGAAACCAAAGAAGAAGTATCGCTCGACAAAGAAGTTGACCTCGGAAATATAAGCGATTACAAAAATCTGTTTAGCTAAAAAAATTTCAGGATTTCAAAATATATTTTAGACCAAAAAAAAAATTACAGATAAGAATCTCCATTCATAAAACATAACATTTTGCGTTTAAAAATCGTGTTTCTCTTTTCGTAAAACCGCCAATTTTAGAGCATAGAGAAATAGCGGCTGCGAATGCACCCTGGTTTAGGGTGTGTTCCTTTGTTGTTTCAATTATGCTCGGGTGCTTGGTGGTACCTTCGAAAAGTTGAAACTAACAGGGAACACACTTTTTTTATTTTATAAACTTCAATGAATCCGGTCTAAAAAGCCTGTTTTATTTTAGCTAAACAAACTATATGCTTGATTATC
>DYSM01000124.1 GCA_020718265.1 Draconibacterium orientale
TCAAGCATATAGATTGTTTAGCTAAAATAAAACAGGCTTTTTAGACCGGACTCTTTAAATATACTCTAAACGGATAAAATCTTTACTTAATGAATTATATAATTTACTCATAATAAGAAAATTAGCACATTAACATATTATCAAATTAACACATCTTCAGTATAAATTATTTTTTAACAGGACCAAGCGGTAAGATGACTTTGCCGTAAACTTCGTTCAAAACTTGAGCTACACTTGCGTAAATAGCACTTAATCCGCAAATTAGACCTTCGTAGCCGGCAAACGTTTTAAGTTCTTTGGATTCCGTAAAATCTGCCGCAGCCAACAGGAAGAACAGTACAACCAATGTGCCGAAAACAACCTGCAACGCACGATTCAGTTTGAATGTTCCTATAAACATGGCAAACGTAAACAAGCCCCACATGACCAGAAACCAACCCATAGATTGTGCATCGGCGGCTTCGGCTAAGCCTAACTTTGGCATAACCCAAATAGCAACCAGCGTGAGCCAGAAAAAGCCGTATGCCGTGAATGCCGTAGTGCCAAATGTATTGTTTTTTTTCCATTCCATTACGCCTGCAATCACTTGTGCAATGCCGCCTACAAAAATACCCATGCCCATTATCATGCCCGTGAGCGGAATAATGCCTGCGTTGGCGAGGTTGAGCAAAACGGTTGTCATTCCGAAACCGAGCAAGCCCAGCGGCGCCGGATTTGCAGATGTATCCGCAATTTTAATTAAAGAATTATCTTGCATATTTTCAATTATTTGTGATTGCTTTTTTTCAAACACACAAAAGTAGAAAATAATTCGTTGTAAGTTGTTACGCATGTTGTAAAGAATGTTTTTTGAAGAGGATATTTTTCCGATGATTTGACATCGGAAGAGCAAAATACAGTTTCCCGACAGGTTAGAGAACAATGCATTCGTTCTGAAATTGTCCCACGTTTTACGCTAAGGCACTGTAACGAAATAACTTTCGGTAAATAATTGGTAGAAAGTTATTTCCCGTTTCAACAAACCGTGTGTCCTGCGTCAGCCACAGGTACAAATTTAATAAGTTCTTTGAAATTATCAAATTTATGGCTGACAAAACTTTAATCAACATGGTAGTTTGACCTACCGCATAAGATTTTCAAGGATTTTATGCAAACCACCGTAAGCTGCTTCTTTCTAAGGATTGAGGTAGAATAGCATTTACGGAAAAGTCTAAGACGTAAGTAATTACGTGTCGAGTTTCACAAGGTTGTTAATGACCACTTGTTTTTACATCAGGGTTCAAAGATAAAATTTTATTTTTAAAATCAAGACGCTCTCCGCCCAAAAATTGTTTGCCGCACAGGGCACATTTATAACGCTGACGTCCGTCTAAGACCCCATTTTTCTTGGTAAAATTCTTACCGCAGTAAAAGCACTTTTTTTGTTCATAATCTTTGAATAGCTGCAAAGCTATGTACAATAAGCGATTCCGCAACTTTTAGCCTCAAAAATGTCCATTAAGCCGCAAATTTGCTTACGGCAAAGAAGTGCGCTCTGCTTACCAAGGTACCGTGCAAGATGGTGTAGGCGTTGAAGATGTAAAAACTCAATTCCGGATTTATCCGAACCCTGCAAATGAATTACTCTCAATTATTTCCGATGAACGCATCTCCGAAATCGTTGTGCGTGATATTTCCGGACGTGAAACATTCAAAGTAACACCTAACCAAAAATCGGCAACGGTTTCTGTGGCTAATATGTCGGACGGTGTTTATTTTATCTCATGCAAATTAGCAAATGTTGGTACTCAAACGCAAAAACTGATTATCAAACATTAGCAATCCTCAATTCCCCTACATGCGAAACGGTGCCGAATAAGCACCGTTTTCTTTTTCTACTTGATAAATTTTACAACCGCCCAACCGTCTTTGGTTATTGTCTTTTCGTGTCTGAAACCCGCGGCTTCCGCTGCCTGCAGCACTTCTGGCGCATCGTGTTCGTAAAATCCGCTTGTGAGCACAATTCCGCCTTTTGTGAGATGTTTGTAAAGAATCGGCAAATCTTCTATAACAATGGTTTTCCAAATATTTTCATAAATAACATCGAAGGTTTCATCGGTAAGGATTGCCGTAGTACCCTCTTTTACAACAATATCGGATGTATTATTTAGATTGATATTTTCCAGCGTACTTGTTACGGATTTCATATCGTTGTCCACAGCCAAGGTGTTAGCTGCTCCTTTTTTCTTACTTAGAATTGCCAAAATTCCGGTGCCGGTGCCCATATCCAAGATGCGTTTGTTTTGCAAATCGAGTGTCAGAATTTCTTCCAACAACATATACGTGGTTCCGTGGTAACCTGTGCCGAATGCCGTTTTCGGGTCGATAATGATTTCCTGTTCCGCTTCGGGAAATTCGTTGTGAAACGAGGCGCGTATCAACAGCTTTCCGCCAATCACGATGGGTTTGAAGTAGTTCTGTTCCCAGACATCGTTCCAGTTTTGGTCTTCAATCTTAACTTCAGAATATTTAAGTTTAAAGGTTTCAATTTGTGCAAGAACTTCATTCAGTTTGGAATGTGAGTATTGTTTTTCGGGGATAAACGCCGACAAACCGTAATCAATCTCCATGAAACTTTCAAAACCGGCTTCTTCCAAAAGGGCGGTAAGTGTTTCCTGATGCTCCGTTTTGTTGGGCGTAATTGTGAATTGTATTTCGATGTAATTCATTTTTTGAACAGAAATTAGACGTTAGAATTTAGATATTAGATTGATTAGGCGTTACGATACACTTTAGGCTAAGCTGTTATTACGAATTGCCGGCTTTTTTCGGGGGGCTTGACACCGTCGCAACACAAGCACTAAGTGAAAAAAAACGTTGAATGTTGTATTTTATGACATTTCATTTTCATATATCGTTGAGAATAAATCTATTTCATTAATTTTTGGTCTATTTTTTAACGATTTTTTGAATTCAATCCAACCTTGTTCGTTTATGCTTATATCTAATTGTTTTAGTTTACTTTCATAAAATTCTGAAACACCTGTAAATTGAATTTTATCGGCAATTTTTAGTAAATCAATTCGCATTAATATATCTTTGGTTATCGGGCGTTTGCTGTCAAAAAATATTATAGAATTTAAAAATTCTTGTGTGATTTTATGATTTAAAATAATATAAGTATAAACTGCATAAACAAGTTTATCAAAACCAATAAAATAACAAGTATCATCTAATTGTATAGATTTATCATTATTTGGTAGAAGTAACGAAAATTCGGTTGATTTATAAAAACCTGAAATTGCTACTTTGTATTTCTTAAACGAATAATCTCCGACACCAAAGATTGAGAATTTGGGTTTATTGTTGTAAATACTTGATTTTCTGTTGTTAAAAAATTCAATTTTTGAGTTTAGATATTGATAAGTTTTTGGTAAATCTGTTTCAATGAAATCGGTATTTTCGCCGATTTTTGTTTGTGTTACAATCGTATATTTTCTCGATTGATTTATTATTCCCGTTTTTAAGTCAGAACTTTTTAAAATACAGTAAACCAAATCGTTTTCTATTTCAAATTGTTCGTTGTTTTGATTTACGTATTTATTTATATTTTGTCCGTTTATTTTTTCTAATTCCATTATCTTACTGCAATCGTGTTTAATTCCTTGTCTCCAAACATTCGGACAAATTCCGTCAAACTCGTGTAATTCAGAATATGAAGTAAGATTTGCCACAAATTTGTCTTTAAACCAACCTAATTGATATTTTAATTTTGTTGGTTCGTATAAATCGTATTCATTGCAAATTGTTGAATGTTTTTGATTTAATTTACAATAAAAAAGGGAAGCATCGGTCGCTACACTAAATTCTTTTTTTGCATCAAAATTATATTTTTCAATATTTGCTATGCTGTATTTATTTTTAAGTTGGTCAAAAACAATATTTTTTGTTACTGAATTTTTTTGTAAAAATGCAAAATGTCCGTTATGATTTGAGAAATTATTTAAAATCATAAGTGCTATGTATTCAGCAATATCAAAATTTCCCTTTCCTGTTATTGCGTCAAAACCGTTGTGATTTTTAAAATTGGATTTTTGTGGTAAATTCAACGAATTTAAAGAACTTAATTTTGAATTTGTTACCCAAGGAGGATTGCCGATTACTAATATGTTTTTTTCTTTATGTTGTTTTGAAATTTCTTGAAAATCAAAATCGAATATATTTTTATTAATTATAAGTATTTCAGGTTTTTGTTTTTGTGAGTTTATTATGAAATAATTTAATATCGAAAATTTTGTTTCCCAAACATATTTTGGATATATTTCTATACCAAATATTTTTTCAATTTGCGGAAAATGCTCTAAAACTGAAAGAATAAAATTTCCCTTTCCGCAAGTTGGTTCTATAACAATTTGCGGATTGATATTTTTAGTTTGTAATAATTTACAAGTTAAATCGCTTAAATTTTTAGGTGTTTGAAAATCTCCATATTCGGCTCTATCAGGTTCTGAAATTATATTTTGTTCAATGTTTAAAATCTTAATTAATTCACTAATTTCGTTTTGATTATCAAAAAATTCTGAAATACCGCAAAATTCTTTTAACAATTGATTTACTTTAATTAAATCATTTTTTTTCAAATTTTGTTTGAAAAAATCAACTACTTTTATTGTTATATTTACTTCAAATACTTTCATTTTCCTTAATTTTATCAATTATTTTCACAATTCCGATTACATTTTCGGTTAGATTTACAATTCTCCCATATTGCAATCTCCATTGTAAAGCATTTGAAATTGTTAAATATCCAATTTCAGGTGGATTTGAAAGTATTTGTTCTGCTAATTGAGTTAAAGTAATTTCATCGGCAGGTATATGTTTATCACTTAAATAGGCAATAATATCATCAACATTTGCATTGTCTTTTACCATTTCACAAAGTCGAAAAGTTGTCGTGTAATCTGCTGTTCTTTCCTTTTTTACAAAAGAACAACTTACAAAATCTAAAATTGTTGTTTCTGTTGAAACATCATCTTTTTTGTCATAGACAAAAACAAGCAAATTGTAACCTAATCCAAATATTTTTTGCTTTGCATCTTTGAATGGACAAGAAGATTGAGGTTGTTTTATTGAGGTTACTTTAATGTCTGTATTTATGTCAGTTGAAGGCAAATCAATTCCGCTTGCCGAATTACCAATAACTACATCATATTTTTCTTGCAAAAATGCTTTAAATTTTTGCTCAATAAAAGTTCCAACTGCTTTTCCGTCTGTAACTCCGTAAAGTTCTTTGTTTTTGTATTGTGTTTCTTTAATACAAAAGGCTTTGGCTAAATTAATTAAATGACTTATTTGTAATTTTTCTTTCATTATTTTTTGTTCGTTAAATAATTGCAAAGTTAATGATTTTTCAACAGTTTTCAATTGGAACTTGATTGAAATTTCCTTAAGAATTTGCTTGTTTACAAATTTTCTCATTTTCAAATTAACACATTCGACAGTTTTGCCGCCAACGTTTTAATATCTGCAACGCGTGCTGTTTGTGCAATCCATTCGGAAGGGATACCTTCAACACCATAATAAAGTCCTGCAAGTCCGCCTGTGATGGCGGCGGTTGTGTCGGTGTCGTGTCCTAAGTTTACGGCTTTCAAAATCGCTTCTTGGTATGAATTTGTTTTCAGGAAACACCAAAAACTTGCTTCAACGGAATGTAACACATAGCCGGCGGATTCGATTTCATTTTCAGTTAAATTGCGAATATCATCGGCGATGAGGCTGTCGAAATTTTGTGTTTCGTAGAGTGAAATATTGTGAGAAGTGAAGAACACACGCATATCGCTTTGTGTCTGACTGTAAGCGATTCCCTTGGGTTGTTTTTGTAATAAATATTCAGCGAAACGCAAATAAATCAAACATGCAATTGCCGCACGTATGTGCTTATGTGTGAGCGATGATACATCCCAAATAATACGAAACTGTTCGCCAATCGGTTTTCCTTTTATGTAAAACAACAGAGGCATAATGCGCATAAGCGAGCCGTTGCCGTTATCGTGTTCGGAGGCAAAATCTTTGAGCGAACGCAAAAGTTCGGGCTGTTTTTTTAGCAAGATAGATTTTAGCTCTGCGATAGATTCGCTTGTCGTGCGTCCGATGTCGAATACATCGCCGCGAGCAGTCCAATAGGCTTTGTCGCGCCAGCGTACGAACTTTTCAGCCATATCGGCAAGGTCGTAACCAACTGTAAGCGAATCGGCAAGGCACAATGTGAGCGACGTGTCGTCCGACCACGTGCCGGGCGGAAGGTTGTATGTGCCGAAACCGGTCATATCGGTTGCAGGGCGGCGTTTCATTTCGGCGCGGCTTTTAAATTCATACGGCACACCAACGGCATCGCCCACCGCAACGCCCAATAAAGCAGAAAGTATCGGATTGTTCATACTTATTTCAAATTTCTTACAAAAGAACACGATTTTTTCCGAAGTATAAAAAAACTGTTTGTATTTTTGCGAAATATCTATTTTTGAAGAAAATTTCAGTTCAATACCATGATACATTCCATTCTCGATAACGACTTGTATAAATTTACCATGCAACTTGCCGTGATAAAAAAATTCCCGCGAGCCAAAGTGCGTTACGAATTTATCAACCGAGGCAAAGACCCGTTTCCGGAAGGGTTTGCGGAAGAATTGCGCAAGCAAGTGTATGCAATGCAAAACCTGCACATCACTGCGGATGAAAAAGCGTTTCTGGAAAGTTTGTATTTTCTCGAACCTACTTACATAGATTTTTTATGCGGATATCGTTACAATCCGGGCGAAGTCGGCATTGTGCAACGCGGTAATGAGCTGAGTGTAAGTATTGAAGGCTATTGGTATCGAACTATTTTGTGGGAAGTTCCGCTTATGGCAATGATTTCGGAGCTGTATTTTAAAATGACCAAGCAAACACCGCATTCCGACAATGAAGTTGCTGATGTTGCGCGCAAAAAAGCCGTAAAATATAAAATGCTCGGCGTGCAATTTGCCGATTTCGGTACGCGTCGCCGATATTCGCATCACGTTCATGATTTGGTTGTGCAAACACTTAAAAGCGAAGGAGGTAAGAATTTTATCGGGTCGAGCAATGTGCATTTTGCGCACAAATACGGTGTAAAAGCTATCGGCACACATGCGCACGAGTGGTTCATGTATCATGCGGCGCAATACGGGTTTAAATCCGCAAATAAAATTGCGTTGGAAAATTGGGTGAACGTCTTCCGAGGCGATTTGGGTATTGCTTTGTCCGACACGTTTACGACCGAAGCCTTCTTCCGCGCGTTCGATACCAAGTTTGCAAAACTCTTCGACGGTGTGCGACACGATTCCGGCGATGCACTCGAATTTGCCGACAAAACCATTGCTCATTATCAGAGCCTGCGTATCGACCCGACTTCAAAATCCATTGTATTTTCCGACGGATTAAATCCCGAAATGGTTGAGAAAATAGAGAAGCATTGTCGCGGACGCATTCGCACTTCGTATGGTATCGGCACGAATTTCACAAACGACGTGGGTGTAAAACCTATGAACATCGTTATAAAAATAGTTGCCGCTAAAGCCGAAGGTCAGGAATATGTGCCGACCGTAAAACTTTCCGATGCGCCCGGCAAATACACCGGCGACACCGATGCCGTGGACTTAGCAAAACGCGTGCTTGGAATTAAATAATAGTCAAAAGGTTGTCATAATATTGTCATAAAGGTTGTCAAAAGGTTGTCATAAAATTGTCAAAAGGTTGTCATAAAATTGGCATAAAATTGTCAAAAGTTGTCAAAAGTTGTCAAAAGGTTGTCATAAAATTGTCAAAAAATTGTCAAAAAATTGTCAAAAGGTTGTCAAAAGGTTGTCATAAAATTGTCAAAAGGTTGTCAAAAGGTTGTCATAAAATTGTCAAAAGGTTGTCAAAAGGTTGTCATAAAATTGTCATTAT
>DYSM01000006.1 GCA_020718265.1 Draconibacterium orientale
AAGAAACGTTAATCGAATATTCAATACCCAATATTCAATACCCAATATTCAATACCCAATATTCAATACCCAATATTCAATACTCAATATTCAATACTCAATATTCAATACTCAATATTCAATACTCAATATTCAATACTCAATATTCAATACTCAATATTCAATACTCAATATTCAATACTCAATATTCAATACACACTACTCAATACAAAAAATATAAATTTATAAAAATAGTTTTCTTATGAATAAAATAGGAGAATCCGAATTGATTCTAAACCCCGACGGCAGTGTATTTCATTTACATCTGAAACCGGAAGATATTGCAGATACCATCATTCTCGTGGGCGACCAAGGGCGTGTGGACATGGTTTCGAGCTTTTTTGATAAGGTTGAAGTTAAAAAATCGAACCGCGAATTTGTAACGCACACCGGCACATACAAAGGTAAACGCATTTCGGTGCTTTCAACCGGAATTGGAACTGACAACATTGATATTGTTGTAAATGAGCTTGATGCGCTTGTAAATATTGATCTTAATGAACGTGTTGCGACAAAAATACACACGACACTGAATTTGATTCGTATCGGAACTTCCGGTGCTTTACAACAAGACATTCAAGTAGATACACCTGTGGCAACGCAAACATCAATCGGTTTCGACGGCTTATTGAATTTCTACGAAGGTCGCGATAAAATGGGTAACAGCGACATTGAAGCTGCATTTATTGAGCATACAAATTGGAATGCCTTGTTGCCTCGCCCGTATTTTGCCGATGCTTCTGCCGAATTATTGAACAAAATTGCCTTCGATATGCGCAAAGGCATCACGATTTCTGCACCCGGCTTCTATGGTCCGCAAGGTCGCATCCTGCGTTTGAATACTGTGGACAATGGTTTGAATGAAAAAATATCAAATTTTGAATTCAACGGCAGAAAAATCACAAACTTTGAGATGGAAAGCTCAGCATTGTCGGGATTATCGACATTACTCGGACATAATGCCCTGACAATCTGCAACATCATCGCCAATCGTTTACGCAAAGAATACAGCTCTGACTATAAAATTGCAGTAAAAAAATTAGTCGAAACGGTTTTAAATCGCTTAGTTTAAACCACATGGACGAAAGCAAACTCAAATCCATGGTGCGTTTGCTCGACGACCCCGATAATTCTATTTATCAAACCGTGTTGTCGAACATTCTCAAGCAGGGTAAAGATGCTTTGCCTGTGTTGGAGGATTTTCTTTCGTACGAAATTGACAGCCTGCACCGTAATCGGATTACGGATGCGATACACGAAATTCAAATCCGTCAATTGCGTAATGATTTGAAAATGTGGACGCAAACCGAACCAAATCCAATTTTGCACGGTGCATGGTTGGTTAATAAAATTCAATATCCAAAAATTACGTTTGAAACCGTTGATAATGAGGTCTCAGCCATTGCCAACCGCATCCGAGAGCGTCTCAATCCGTATTTGAGCGGTTTGCAGCAAATTCGTATTTTCAACGATTTGTTGTACCGAAACGAGCAATTTCAAGGCAACATCAAGGATATCATGAATCCGCAAAATGCGTTTTTGACGGATATGTTTGTTGAAAAAAAAGGCAACGACATCAGCATGGCTATATTGTATGTGAGCATTGCCGAAAAAATAGGTTTGCCGCTTCGGTTTGTCAATTTTCCGCGAAATGTGTTGCTTGCCTTTATCGATACGCGAAATGTTTCAGAAGAAATACGGGAGAAAGATGTGGTATTTTATGTGAATCCGTTCAATAACGGAGCTGTTGTAACTATTTCGGACATCAATTCATTTTTGAAACTACACAGTATCAAACCTGAACAATCGCATTATGTTCCATGCTCTAATTCAATAATTATCAAACGATTGATAACAGCACTTGTCGCGTCTTATGAAAAATTAGGTTATGCGGACAAAGTAAAAACAATGCAACGTTTGTTAAAAGAAATTAAGTAAAAAAAATTATGAAAGAACTATTTTTGTTAGACCCGAAAACAGTATTTCTAAATCACGGGTCGTTCGGCGCATGTCCGAAACCGGTTTTTGAAAAATATCAAAGTTACCAATTACAACTCGAAAATCAACCTGTAAAATATTTTGTGCAAGATGTTGCCCTAATGTTAGGAAAATCAAGAGCCAAACTTGCCGATTTTTTGAATGTTGATGTAGAAAATTTAGCGTTCGTAAATAATGCCACAACAGCCGTAAATCTAATTGCAAATTCTTTGAACGTTGGGGTAGGAGAGGAGGTCCTCGCATGTAATCACGAATACGGAGCCTGTAGCAGGATGTGGAATCGACTTGCCGAACGCCGAAAATTCTCGTATCGTGAGCACGAAGTGCAATTGCCTTTGTATTCGGACGAAGATTTTGTGGAAAATTTTTGGGCAGATGTCCGCCCGGAAACGAAAGTCATTTTTTTGAGCCATATCACTTCAACTTCTGCATTGATACTTCCTGTGGCTGAAATTTGTAAACGCGCCAAAGCTCAAGGCATACTCACAATTATCGACGGAGCGCACGCACCCGGGCAAATACCTCTTGATTTGTCCGAAATTCCGTGCGATTATTACACCGGAAATTGCCATAAATGGATGTTGTCCGCCAAAGGTTCTGCATTTTTGTATGTTTCAGAAGACGAAAAGAAAAATTTGCATCCTCAAATTATAAGTTGGGGCACCGATTTACAATCGACCGGCGATACTGCTTTGGCCGCAGAATTGGAATACCAAGGCACACGCGATTTTGCGGCATTTCTGTCCGTAAGCGATGCGATTGATTTTCATGCAGAGTTCAATTGGAATGAAGTTCTTCAGCAAAAACGACACTTATTATATAAGGTGCGCACAATTTTTTCAAACATTTTTGAAACGGCACCCATCGCAACGCCTGAATTTATGCCCATGATGTACGCGCATCAGTTGCCCGACACTTGGAATCCCATCGTTTTAAAGCAAAAACTCTTAGAAGACTTTAATATAGAAATACCGGTAACTTCGGTCGGAACGCAAAATTTTCTTCGTATTTCGGTTCAGGGATACACGAGTTTTGATGATATAGAAAAACTTGCAAACGCTTTGGAACTCATTAAACAACAATTCGTATGAAAAAATCGACACTGTTATTGTTTGCCGGCATTCTTATGATTTTGTCATCCGGTGCAAATTATTTTCTGAACGATGATTATGTGAGTTTCGGAATTTTCCTGTTCAGCGGCTTAGGTTTTACGATGCTCGGCATTTCAGAATTTGTTACAGACCAAATTAAGAAGCAACGAATTAAACAAGCCGCAATGCTTTTTTTTGTTTTGGCAGTCGTTGTCGCACTTTATTGGCTTTTTGCAGGCAGATTAAAATTGATATAAAGTTGAGCTTTTTTGGCACATCTGTTCAAAACTATGTTAATAAAAAGTTTAAAATTGCACGGATTGTGTTTTTTTGTCATATTTTAGATATTGATAATGAGGTCTTTAGAATTAGTTTAAAAATAATTTAGCTTTTTTTTGCAAAACTATTGCTGTTAAAAAAAAATATGCTACCTTTGCAGTCCGATTTAACAAAATGTATTATACACGACTGATATGCCTACAATTCAGCAGTTAGTAAGAAAAGGAAGAAAATCCTTAACAACCAAAAGCAAGTCTCCCGCACTTGATTCTTCGCCACAACGAAGAGGTGTGTGCGTAAGAGTTTATACGACAACCCCGAAAAAACCGAACTCGGCAATGCGAAAAGTTGCTCGTGTACGTTTAACGAACCAAAAAGAAGTAAACGCATACATACCGGGTGAAGGTCACAACTTGCAAGAACACTCGATTGTACTTGTAAGAGGCGGCAGAGTAAAAGACTTACCGGGCGTTAGATATCACATTGTTCGCGGTACGCTTGACACACAAGGTGTAACGGACAGAAAACAAAGACGCTCAAAATACGGCGCAAAACGTCCGAAAAAAGGAAAAGGCGGAGCAGTAGTTGCAGCAACACCGGCAAAGAAAAAAAAATAAGATAGATAAGCAATGAGAAAGGCTAAATCAAGAAAAAGAGAGATTCTACCGGATCCGCGTTTCAATGACAAGTTGGTAACGCAGTTTGTAAATAACATGATGTATGACGGAAAGAAAAGCATCAGTTATCAAATTTTCTACGATGCGTTGGAAATCGTAACAAAACGTCTGAAAGATTCAGAAGAGCCTGCAATCGACGTTTGGAAAAAAGGTTTGGAAAATGTAACTCCGCAAGTAGAGGTTAAAAGCCGACGCGTTGGCGGTGCAACATTCCAAGTTCCGATGGAAATTCGAGCAGACAGAAAAATCGCAGTGAGCATGAAACACATGATTACTTATGCACGTTCGCGCAAAGGAAAATCGATGAGCGAAAAATTAGCAGCTGAAATTGTGGACGCATTTCACGAAGAGGGCGGCGCATTCAAACGCAAAGAAGAAATCCACAGAATGGCAGATGCAAACAAAGCATTCGCACACTTCAGATTTTAATTGATACACAACCCTATAAATATAAAACATTAGTAACAAGTTCGATGGCAACAGATTTGAAGCATACGCGTAATATTGGAATCATGGCACATATAGATGCCGGAAAGACCACTACTTCAGAGCGTATATTATATTACACAGGAGTAACTTACAAAATTGGTGAGGTTCACGAGGGTGGAGCCACCATGGACTGGATGGAACAAGAGCAAGAAAGAGGTATCACTATCACTTCCGCTGCCACGACTACCTATTGGAAATTCCAAGGCGAACAATACAAAATAAATCTTATTGACACACCCGGTCACGTAGATTTTACGGTAGAAGTTGAACGTTCTCTTCGAGTACTCGACGGTGCTGTTGCAGTATTTTGTGCTGTCGGAGGTGTTGAACCTCAATCAGAAACAGTTTGGCGACAAGCTGATAAATACGGTGTTCCGCGTTTGGCGTTCGTAAATAAAATGGACAGACCCGGTGCCGATTTCTTTAAAGTTGTCGATGAAATAAAAGAACGTCTCGGTTCAAACGCCGTTCCCGTTCAAATTCCAATCGGTCAAGAAGAAGACTTTGTTGGTATGATTGACCTTGTTGAACGACGTGCAATCTACTGGAGACCTGATGATAAACTCGGTGTTTCTTATGATTATGCACCCGTCCCGGCGGAATATGAGGAGCAAGTTGAAGAATGGCGTGAAAAACTCATTGAAGCTGTTGTTGAACACGACGATGAAATGTTAGGGCGTTTCTTTGAAGACAGATCTTCAATATCTGTAGAAGAATTCATGGCAGTTACGCGCAAAGCTGTTATCAATCATAAGATAGTGCCTGTTATGTGTGGCTCAGCCTTTAAAAATAAAGGTGTTCAGAGATTGCTTGACGGTGTAGTGGAATACTTACCCTCGCCGTTGGACAAACCTGCAGTAACGGGAAATAATCCGAAAACTGACGAACCCGCAGAGCGTAAAGCTGATCATAATCAACCTCTTTCAGCATTGGTTTTCAAATTGACAACCGACAGATTTGTAGGAAGATTAGCTTACGTGCGCGTTTACTCAGGTTCAATAAAAGCAGGCTCTTTTGTATTCAACCCAAGAACAGGCAAACGTGAACGCATTGCACACATCTATCAGATGCATGCAAATAAACAAAATTCAATTGATGAAGTAAATGCCGGAGATATTTGCGGTATAGTGGGATTCAAAGATGTCAGAACCGGCGACACGTTGTGCGATGAGGTTCAACAAATTGAACTCGAAAAAATTAACTTCCCTGAACCTGTTATCGGATTAGCTATCGAACCAAAAACCAAAGCAGATGTTGATAAATTAGGCATCGCACTCAATAAACTTGCCGAGGAAGATCCGACATTTATTGTGAGAACAGATACTAATTCGGGACAAACAATTATCTCCGGAATGGGAGAATTGCACCTTGAAATTTTGGTTGACCGCTTATTTAGAGAATTTAAAGTTGAGGTAAACCAAGGACGTCCGCAAGTTGCTTACAAAGAAGCTCTTACTCAAAAAGTCGAACACCGAGAAGTGTTCAAAAAACAAACGGGAGGTCGCGGTAAGTTTGCTGATATTTCAGTTCGCATTGAACCGGCTGACGAAGGGGTTGAAGGACTTCAATTTGTTGACGAAATCAAAGGCGGAACAGTTCCCAAGGAATATATTCCGTCAGTTAAAAAAGGCTTTACCGAAGCTTTAAATAACGGACCACTTGCCGGATTTCCGCTTGATAGTCTAAAGGTCTCATTGTTTGACGGTTCGTACCACGATGTCGATTCTGATGCTTTGTCTTTTGAGTTAGCAGCAAAAATGGCTTTCCGTTCGGCAGGAATGAAAGCGAAACCGGTAATTTTAGAGCCGATTATGAAATTAGAAGTATTATCGCCTGAGGATTACATGGGTGATGTTATCTCTGACTTAAATCGACGTCGTGCAAAAATCACAGGTTCGTTAGACAAACCTGGAGGGGCAAAAGCGATTCAATCAACCGTTCCGCTTTCTGAAATGTTCGGATACGTTACGGCGTTACGTACGGTAACATCCGGACGCGCAACATCTACAATGGAATTTTCTCATTATGAGCAAGTTCCGGCGAATAAATCAGAAGAAATACTGAAAGAATACACAGGAAATTCAAATATAAATTAGATAAATTGCACATTATGGCGCAAAAAATCAGAATAAAACTGAAGTCTTACGACCACAATTTAGTTGATAACTCAGCGGATAAAATTGTGAAGACAGTCAAAGCAACAGGTGCTGTTGTTAGCGGACCGATTCCACTTCCTACGAGAAAGCGAATCTTTACTGTGAACCGAGCAACTTTCGTTAATAAAAAGGCGAGAGAACAGTTTGAAGTGTCGTCTTATAAACGTCTTATAGACATTTACAGTTCGGCTCCAATGACCGTGGAGGCTCTTATGAAATTAGAGTTGCCGAGCGGCGTTGAAGTAGAAATCAAAGTTTGATAAAATTTTATACAATTCATAATGGCTGGATTAATAGGAAAAAAAATCGGAATGACATCCGTTTTCAGTGCCGAGGGGAAAAATATCCCATGCACTGTTTTGCAAGCCGGACCATGCGTTGTAACACAGGTCAAAACAAATGAGACCGATGGTTACGAAGCAGTTCAACTTGCTTACGACGATAAAAAAGAAAAAGTTGCCAACAACCCTGAAAAAGGGCATTTTAAAAAGGCAAACACAAGTCCGAAACGTAAACTTGTAGAGTTTGACGGTTTCGCAACAGCACTCACGTTGGGCGAAACAATTACAGCGGAACTCTTTTCAGAAGGTGAAAAAGTCGATATCGCGGGAATTTCCAAAGGAAAAGGCTTCCAAGGCGTTGTTAAACGTCACGGTTTTGCCGGTGTCGGAGGACAAACACACGGACAACACAACAGATTGAGAGCACCGGGTTCTGTGGGAGCATCCTCATTTCCGTCTCGAGTTTTCAAAGGCATGCGTATGGCTGGTCGCACAGGCGGCGATAGCGTGAAAGTTGAAAACATTCTTATTCTAAAAATTATCAAAGAACAGAATTTGATAGTTGTAAAAGGCTCGGTACCGGGCGCAAAAGGTTCATACGTAATAATTGAAAAGTAATGGAAATAGCTGTTTATAACATAGCAGGTGTAGATACCGGTAAGAAGGTAACCCTGAACGATGAAGTTTTTGCAGTTGAGCCGAACGAGCACGTTGTATATCTTGACGTAAAGCAACACCTTGCGAATAAACGTCAGGGAACACATAAAACAAAAGAGCGCGGAGAAGTTGCACGAAGCACAAAGAAAATAAAACGCCAAAAAGGAACAGGTGGAGCTCGTGCAGGTAGCATGAAAAATCCAACGTTTAAAGGCGGAGGACGTATTTTTGGTCCCAGACCAAGAACTTACGGTTTCAAACTGAACCAAAAAGTGAAACAACTTGCACGACGTTCAGTTCTGTCTGACAAAGCAAAAAACGAAAATATCATAGTTCTTGAAAACTTTGATTTTCAGATACCTAAAACAAAGGATTTTGTGAAACTTCAAACAAATTTGAAATTAATTGACAAAAATTCATTATTTGTTTTACAGAATCAAAATAAAAGCATATATTTGTCAGCTCGAAATTTGACTGATACGAAAGTATCAACGGTTTCAGAGATAAATACTTACGATATTTTGAGAGCAAAAAAACTTGTTTTGACAGTCGAAGCAGTTGAGCATATTAATAAAACCTTTGTTGGAAATTAAGAAATTGGAGTCATGGTAAACATTATCGAAACCCCTATCATTACGGAAAAAATGACCAAGCAAGGCGAATCGCTGAACCGCTACGGATTCAAAGTGAAAGTCAGTGCTAACAAAATTGAAATCGCGAAAGCAATCGAGCAATTGTATAACGTTACAGTTGTTTCTGTAAACACGATGAGATATTCCGGAAAGAAAAAAAGTCGTTACACAAAAAGCGGTGTAATCGCAGGAAAAACGAAAGCTGTTAAAAAAGCAGTTGTAACTCTCGCCAAAGGCGAATCTATAGATTTTTATAGCAATATTTGATATCATGGGAGTAAAGAAGATAAAACCGATAACGCCCGGACAACGCAGAAAAGTCGCCGGAACTTTTGATGACATTACTTCTAATGTTCCTGAGAAATCACTTTTGCGTGGCGGAAATAGAAGTGGCGGACGTAATAATCAAGGACGCATGACAATGCGTTACACGGGAGGCGGACACAAACAAAGCTACCGAGAGATTGATTTCAAAAGAGACAAAGACGGAATACCTGCGGTAGTAAAGACAATTGAGTATGATCCTAATCGTACAGCGCGTATAGCACTTCTATTTTACGCTGACGGCGAAAAACGATATATTGTAGCACCTAATGGACTTGAAGTTGGACAAACTTTGAATTCAGGAAAAGATGTTGCCCCTGAAATCGGAAATACTTTATATCTACAAGATATACCGATGGGAACTGTCGTACATAATATTGAACTTCAACCCGGCAGAGGTGGTGCACTTGCAAGAAGTGCCGGTTCTTATGGACAATTAGTATCGAGGGAAGGACGCTATGCTGTGATAAAGTTGCCTTCAGGTGAGGTTCGAAAAATACTAGTAACGTGCAAAGCAACAGTTGGAACTGTTTCTAATTCCGACCACGCCTTAGAGCGTTCCGGTAAAGCCGGTCGCAGCCGTTGGTTAGGACGACGTCCGAGAGTTCGCGGAGTAGTAATGAATCCGGTTGACCACCCAATGGGCGGAGGCGAAGGAAGAGCATCCGGAGGACATCCGAGATCACGTAAAGGCTTGTTAGCTAAAGGTTTCAAAACACGTAAGAAAAAAGCCTCAGACAATAACATTGTTGAAAGACGTAAGACAAAAAAACGTAAAAAATAAGGCATAATGAGCAGATCACTAAAAAAAGGTCCCTTTATTGATTTCAAACTTGATAAAAAAGTTCAAGTTATGGACAAACAAAAAAAGTCCGTAATCAAAACTTGGGCGCGTAATTCAATGATTTCCCCGGATTTTGTCGGATTAACTATCGCGGTACACAACGGAAATAAATTTATCCCTGTGTATGTTACAGAAAACATGGTAGGTCACAGACTCGGAGAGTTTGCTCCTACAAGGACATACAGAGGACATAAAAAGAAAAAGTAAATAAAATACGAACATGGGATCACGAAAAAAGATTCAGGCAGATATACGAAAAGAAGAGCAAAAAACGAAATACTTTGCACTACTTAGAAATTTCCCTACCTCACCTCGAAAAATGCGCCTTGTGGCTGATATGATAAGAGGGAGGGACGTATTGTATGCTCTAAATGTGCTAAAATTCAGCACAAAAGTAGCGTCCTTACCTATGGAAAAATTGTTAAAATCAGCTATTGCCAATTGGGAAGCCAAAAACGAAGGTCAGCAAGCCAAGGATAGCCAATTATTTGTTTCGCAAGTAAATGTAGATTCAGCACGAATGCTAAAACGCTTTCAGCCGGCTCCTCAGGGACGAGCTCACAGAATACGCAAACGCTCGAACCACGTTACAATTTTTATTGATAAAAAAGAAAATCTTGATTAGTATATGGGACAAAAAACAAACCCGATCAGCAACAGATTAGGTATCGTAAGAGGTTGGGACTCAAATTGGTATGGCGGTCGAAAATACGCAGACAAAATTGACGAGGACAATAAGATTCGTAAATATTTATATGCGCGTTTGCAAAAAGCCGGAGTATCACGGATAATAATTGAACGTACACTAAAACTAATTACTGTAACTATAACTACAGCACGTCCCGGAATCATAATTGGCAAGGGTGGTCAAGAGGTAGATAAATTGCGTGAGGAAATCAAGCAAATTACAGGTAAGGATGTTCAAATAAACATCTACGAGATAAAGAAACCGGACTTAGACGCTGTGATTGTAGCAGATAATATCGCAAAACAAGTCGAAGGCAATGTTGCATACAGGAGAGCTGTCAGAATGGCAGTTGCTTCAACGTTACGTGCCGGTGCTGAAGGTATAAAGGTAATGGTATCCGGACGTTTGAACGGAGCAGAAATGGCGCGTTCTGAAATGTTCAAAGAAGGACGCACGCCCTTACACACTTTGCGAGCTGATATTGATTACCACAAATCACCAGCATTAACCAAAGTTGGATTGATTGGAATAAAGGTCTGGATTTGCCGAGGCGAAAAATTTGGCAAGCAAGATTTGAGTCCGAACTACAACAAGAAAAAGCCTGTTACAAACGTAACACAGAGACGAGCAACGACAGGCGGGAATAATTCAAATCCAAAGAAAAGAAGTAAGTAATTCATAAGTAATCAGCAATGTTACAACCGAAAAGAACAAAGTTCCGTAAGCAACAGAAAGGACGAATGAAAGGTACTGCACAACGCGGTGCTACGATTGATTTCGGCTCATTTGCAATAAAAACGCTTGATACAGCCTGGATAAACGGACGTCAATTAGAAGCCGCTCGTCAAGCGGTTACACGATACATGAAACGTGAAGGAAGAATTTGGATACGTATTTTTCCGGATAAGCCTATCACGAAGAAGCCGGCCGAAGTTCGCATGGGTAAAGGTAAAGGCGAGCCGGAAATGTTTGTGGCACGAGTTACCCCGGGACGTATAATATTTGAAGCTGACGGAGTACCGCTCGAAATCGCTAAGGAAGCATTGCGTTTAGCTGCACAAAAACTTCCTGTAAAAACAAAATTTGTTGTAAGACATGATTACGTAGAAACGTCAAATACTGAGCAATGAAAAAGCAAGATTTAAAGGATATATCCATCCAAGAACTAACACAAATGATCAATGACGATAAGCAGAATATGGTCAAATTTAAAATTAACCATAAAGTTTCTGACTTAGAAAACCCGAAAATCATTACAAAAACTCGAAAGCATATCGCTCAATTAAAAACAGAGTTGCGCAGACGAGAGTTGGAACAAGTTACGAAATAAATTTTCAATTTCAATAGAAATGGAATTAAACAGAAATTTACGCAAAGAGCGTACGGGATTGGTTGTGAGCGACAAAATGGACAAGTCAATAGCTGTGTCTATAACACGTCGTTTCAAACACCCAAAATACGGTAAATTCGTATTTAAGACAAAAAAATATATTGCGCATGACGAGGAAAACACTTGTCGAATCGGCGATACTGTGAAAATCATGGAAACACGCCCGCTCAGCAAGACAAAAAACTGGCGCTTAGTTGAAATTATAGAAAGAGCAAAATAAAATGTTACAACAGGAAAGCAGATTGATTGTCGCTGATAACAGCGGAGCAAAAGAGGTACTCGTGATACGAGTAATCGGAGGAACCGGTAAGAGATACGCAACTGTTGGCGACACGATTGTAGTGGCAGTTAAAAGCGCAATGGCTTCCGGTGACATAAAAAAAGGAGCGGTTTCTAAAGCAGTTGTTGTCAGAATAAAAAAAGAAATTCGAAGAGAGGACGGGTCTTATATACGCTTCGAAGATAACGCATGTGTTTTACTAAATAACGCCGGCGAAATGCGTGGTACTCGTGTCTTTGGTCCAATAGCCAGAGAATTGAGAAAAACGAATATGAAGATTGTATCTCTTGCTCCGGAAGTTCTTTAACATATCAAAATTACAGAAGATGTCACAGAAACTCAACATAAAAAAAGGCGACACAGTTATCGTTATCACAGGCGATGACAAAGGCAAAAAAGGCGAAGTTAAAATCGTTTACGCTGAAAAACAGCGCGTGTTGGTCGAAGGTGTTAATGTTAACTCAAAACACACAAAACCGAATGCTGCGAATCCTCAAGGCGGAATAGTAAAAAAAGAAGCACCGGTTCATATTTCAAATCTTATGATTGTTTGTCCGGAAACCGGAAAAGCAACAAGAGTAGGGCGTACGAAAAATGAAAAAGGAAAATCAGTAAGATACTCAAAGAAATCGTCCAATAAACAAGAACTCAAATAATGAAAAAAAGAGTACCGTATTTACAAGAAAAATACGCGGGAGAAATCCTGCCGGCGCTCCGCGAAGAATTCGGATATAAGTCCATTATGCAAGTCCCCAAAATAACAAAAGTTGTTCTGAATCAAGGCTTAGGTTTGGCAACTTCTGACAAAAAAATCATCAAAGCAGCTCAGGATGAGATGACGATGATCACAGGACAAAAAGCTGTACAAACAATATCTAAGACAAATATTTCTAACTTCAAGCTTAGAGAAAAAACGCCCATCGGGGTGCGAGTAACACTGCGTAAGCAACGCATGTATGAGTTTCTTGAAAGATTGTTGGTCGTTTCGATACCACGTATGAAAGATTTTAACGGAATTAGTGCAAAGTTCGACGGCAGAGGAAATTACACGCTTGGTATTGAAGAACAAATCATCTTTCCGGAAATTGATCTTGATAAAATTGACCGAATACTTGGTATGAATATCACAGTAGTAACAACTGCTGAGACAGATGAAGAAGGTCATGCTTTGTTACAAAAATTCGGATTTCCATTCAAAAAAAATTAGACTGGCATGGCAAAAGAATCAATGAAGGCGCGAGAAGTAAAACGCCAAGAATTAGCAGAAAAATTCGCTGTAAAGCGCGCTAAATTAAAAGCAGAAGGCGATTATATCGGCTTACAAAAACTGCCCAGAAATTCAAATCCCATAAGACAAAGGAACCGTTGCAGTGCAACGGGACGCCCAAGAGGATATATGAGACAGTTTGGCATAAGCCGCATAACATTCCGAGAAATGGCTTCGGAAGGTTTGATTCCCGGAGTAAAAAAAGCCAGTTGGTAAACAAAAAATACGTAAAGCAATGCTTACAGATCCAGTTGCAGATTATTTAACAAGAGTTAGAAATGCCGTTATGGCACGACATAGAATTGTCGAGATACCGGCGTCCGGTTTAAAGAAAGAAATTACTCGAATCCTTTTTGAAAAGGGATATATTTTAAGCTACAAATTCGATGACGAAGCCACAGCTCAAGGAGTAATAAAAATCGCTTTGAAATATCATCCGAGAACCAAAGTTCCGGCAATTAAGAAAATTGACAGAGTGAGCAAACCCGGTTTGAGAAAATATACCGGAGCGACAAATTTACCTCGCGTTTTGAACGGAATGGGTATATCAATTCTGTCCACATCAAAAGGTTTAATGACTGAGAAAGAGGCAAAAAGCCTGAATATCGGTGGCGAAGTATTGTGCTTTGTATATTAAAAACAGAACAAAATGTCAAGAATAGGAAAATTACCAATAACAATACCCGTCGGAGTTACAATCACTGTTTCACCTGAAAATGTGATTTCCGTAAAAGGTAAACACGGTGAGCTAAGGCAACAAATGTCCGAAAGTGTAAAAGTTTCGATTGAAAATTCTCAATTAACAGTTACACGTACGGGAGATGCTCCGGATGAACGGTCTGCTCATGGTTTATACCGAGCTTTGATAAGCAATATGATTATCGGAGTTTCTGATACGTTTTCAAAGAAAATGGAAGTTATCGGTGTCGGATACCGTGCAGCTGCAAACGGACAGATTTTAGAGCTGAGTTTAGGCTACTCTCATCCGATATTGATTCAGATGCCGGCTGAAATTAAATTGTTAGTCGAGCAAGAAAAGCGAGCGAATGCATTTATTACTCTTCAAAGTCACGACAAACAATTATTGGGACAAGTAGCGGCAAAAGTTCGTTCTTATCGACAACCTGAACCATATAAAGGAAAAGGTATCCGATATGTCGATGAAACAGTCCGTGTCAAAGAAGGTAAAAAATCCGGTGATAAATAATCATAAATAAGCAATCATGTCATTATCAAAATATCAAAGACGAATTCGAGTTAAGCAAAAAATTCGAAAAACATTGAGCGGTTCTGTAGAACGACCGAGATTATCGGTTTTCCGAAGCAGTAAACATATATACGCACAAATTATTGACGATGTTGCCGGTGTAACCTTAGTTTCGGCTTCATCACGTGAAAAAGAAGTTTCAACTTCTGCAAAAGGAAAAACCGAAACAGCAGAATTAGTTGGTGCCTTAGTTGCAAAAAAGGCAGCAACAGCAGGTATTTCAACGATTGCATTCGACAGAAGCGGATACATGTATCACGGTAGAATCAAGGCTCTTGCTGAGTCTGCAAGAAAAGCAGGTTTAAATTTCTAAGAAATTAAGTTATGTCAGAGAAAAACCAAAAGAAAGTAAAAGTTACAGATATAGAACTGAAAGATAAATTAGTTGCTATTAAACGAGTAACAAAAGTAACAAAAGGCGGACGTACTTTTAGTTTCGCAGCAATAGTTGTTGTCGGAGATGAGAATGGCGTTGTGGGTTACGGACTTGGTAAAGCAGGTGAGGTAACAACAGCAATTCAAAAAGGTATTGAGGATGCAAAGAAGAATCTTATAAAAGTTCCACTAAACAAGGGTACCTTGCCGCACCAACAAACTGCACGCTATGGCGGAGCTAGCGTCTTGATGTTGCCGGCTTCACACGGAACGGGAGTTAAAGCAGGTGGAGCTATGCGTGCTGTACTTGAAAGTGTAGGTGTAAAGGATGTATTAGCGAAATCAAAAGGGTCCTCGAACCCACACAATCTTGTAAAAGCTACATTTGCTGCGCTAACAGAACTTCGAGATGCCGCGACTATTGCAGACCAACGCGGAATATCAGTTACAAACGTATTTAATGGATAAGAGCGATGGAAAAAGTAAAAGTTACACAAACAAAAAGTATCATTGGAGCCTCAAAACGACAAAAGTTAACGATGCAAGCCCTCGGAATAAAACGCATGGGACGAACAATTGAGCACAATGCTACTGATTCCGTAAAAGGGATGATAAACGCAGTAAAACACTTAGTTACTGTTGAATACGTTAAATAACAGCTAAATAAATCAATAGCATGGAATTATCAAATTTGACACCGGCTGAAGGCTCGGTAAAGAAATGCAAAAGAATTGGACGAGGTATCGGTTCAGGACACGGAAGAACATCCACAAGGGGACATAAAGGACAAAAATCTCGATCTGGCTATTCACACCGAGTTGGATTTGAAGGAGGACAAATGCCTATACATCGACGTTTACCCAAATTTGGTTTTAATAATATTAATCGAATTGAGTACAAAGCGGTTAATTTATCTACTTTGCAAGAATTGTCAGCGAAATATTCTGTAAAAGAAGTTGATGCAGATTACCTGCGTAAAGTTGGAATAATCTCCAAAAATGACAATGTGAAAATACTAGGACAGGGTGAGTTAAGTGTTGCGTTGAATGTAAAAGCGCACGCATTCTCCAAATCTGCGATAGAAGCAATAGAAAAAGCCGGAGGAAAAGCCGAAAAATTGTAAAACAATGAAAAAATTTATACAAACGCTTAAAAATATATACAAAATAGAAGACTTAAGAAATAAGCTGATAGCAACCTTAGGTTTCATTTTGATATATCGATTTGGAGCACATGTTGTGCTACCGGGCGTAGATCCGTTAGGTTTAACAGATTTACAAGATCAAGCATCAGGCGGTATAGTTGCAATGATTAACATGTTCTCCGGAGGAGCGTTCGCAAATGCGTCTGTCTTCGCCCTTGGGATTATGCCTTATATTTCGGCAAGCATCGTTGTACAGTTGCTCGGAATGGCAGTTCCTTATTTTCAACGATTACAAAAGGAAGGCGAGAGCGGAAGAAAGAAAATCAATCAAATTACTCGGTATCTGACCGTTGTGATTACGATTTTCCAAGCCATGGCTTACTTGACAAACTTGAAATATCAAATTCCGGGCGCAATAGCGCAAGAAGGCGGAGTGTTTTGGACATCGTCAATAGCTATCATGGTTGCAGGAACAATGTTTGTAATGTGGCTCGGCGAAAAAATAACGGATAAAGGTATTGGAAATGGTGTGTCACTTTTAATTATGATTGGTATCATCGCAAGACTTCCACAATCTCTTACAGCCGAGTTTGTTACAAGATTAAGTCCCGGCGGCGGCGGATTGATGAGTTTCTTAGTCGAGTTGGTTATTCTGTTCTTGATATTCATAGCTTCAATTGCACTCGTTCAAGCTGTGAGACGTGTTCCTGTGCAGTATGCAAAACGAATTGTCGGAAACAAACAATACGGCGGAGTCCGTCAATATATTCCTTTGAAAGTCAATGCCGCCGGTGTAATGCCAATTATATTTGCGCAAGCATTGATGTTTATACCGGCTTCATTAGTAAGTTTTAATACTGACACAACAACATCTATAGCTGCAGCTTTTGCAAATAACACAGGCTTTTGGTATAATTTCGTCTTAGGGCTTTTTGTAGTTGCATTTACATACTTCTACACAGCTATCATGGTTAATCCTACCCAAATGGCTGATGAAATGAAGAAAAACGGCGGATTCATACCAGGAGTAAAACCGGGGCGAAAAACTGTAGAGTTCCTTGACGGCGTAATGTCAAAAATAATTCTACCCGGTTCAATTTTTTTGGCGGTTATCACAATTTTCCCTTCCTTTGCAATGTTGGCGGGAATTAATAATCAATTCGCACTTTTCTTTGGCGGTACAACACTGCTAATCATGGTCGGAGTTGTTTTAGATACTTTGCAACAAATTGAAAGTCATTTACTTATGAGACATTACGATGGACTGATGAAAACAGGTCGTATAAAAGGACGCGGAACAGCTCCTGTGTCTGTATAGGCTTAATGAGAAAAAAAATATATGGCGAAACAAGCATCAATAGAAAAAGACGGCGTAATCACAGAAGCACTTTCCAATGCAATGTTTAGAGTCGAATTGGAGAACGGACACGTTGTTACGGCGCATATCTCAGGCAAGATGAGAATGCACTATATCAAAATTTTGCCCGGAGATAAAGTTCGGATAGAAATGTCGCCTTACGATTTCTCAAAAGGACGTATAACTTTTCGTTACAAAAATTAAACAGTACACACAAATATGAAAGTAAGAGCTTCAGTAAAAAAAAGAACTGCCGACTGTAAAATCGTCAGAAGAAATGGCAGGATTTATGTCATTAACAAGAAAAATCCTAAATTCAAACAACGACAAGGTTAATAAAATAAGAATATGGCACGTATAGCGGGTGTTGATATACCGGACAATAAACGAGGCGAAATAGCCTTAACCTACATTCACGGAATCGGAAGAAGTTCGGCACAAGAGATTCTTCAAAAAGCCGAAGTTGACAAAAACATTCGAGTCAAAGACTGGACAGATGTTCAACAAGGAGATATTCGTAATATCATAGTCAATGAGTACACTATTGAGGGAGCGCTTCGTTCTGAAAAGCAATTGAATATAAAACGACTCAGAGATATTGGATGTTATCGCGGAATAAGACACCGAATGGGCTTGCCGTTGCGTGGGCAAAGAACAAAAAATAACGCAAAAACGCGTAAAATAAGAAGAGTAAACTAATACCGGATAAATTTTTACAAGATGTCAAAGAAGAAAAGGACGAAAGTTGTTAAAAGAAAAAAAGTGCAAATTGATGCCCTTGGACAGGCGCATATACACTCTTCATTCAACAACATTATTGTAACATTAACTAATGATTCCGGTCAGGCAATTTCTTGGTCGTCTGCCGGCAAAATGGGATTCAGAGGTTCTAAAAAAAATACTCCGTACGCAGCGCAAACAGCCGCATCAGAGTGTGCGAAAGAGGCTTTTGACTTAGGTCTAAGAAAAGTTCGGGTTTTCGTTAAAGGACCCGGTAACGGACGCGAAGCTGCAATCAGAGCCATACATACAATTGGTATTGTTGTAAGCGAAATTGTCGATGTAACACCTATGCCGCACAATGGTTGCAGACCCGCAAAACGCAGAAGAGTATAATCCAGAAATAAAAAGATAATGGCAAGATATATAGGACCAAAATCAAAAATAGCTCGTAAACTTGGTTCGCCGGTTTACGGACCTGATAAAAATTTCGAGAAACGAAATTACCCTCCGGGATTTCACGGACCATCAAAAAAACGAAAAAAGGTTTCTGAATACGGTGTACAACTTAAAGAGAAGCAAAAAGCGCGTTTCACATACGGTTTGTTAGAGAAACAGTTTTACAATCTGTTTCAAAAAGCAGTTCGACATAAAGGTATTACCGGAGAAGTTTTTTTACAATTTCTGGAATCGAGACTTGATAATGTTGTATTTCGTATGGGCGTTGCGCCTTCGAGAGCAGCAGCAAGACAATTGATAACGCACCGACATATCATGGTAAACGGAGAAAATGTAAATATACCGTCATATCTGCTGAAAGAAGGAGATATAATTTCCGTTAGAGAAAAATCAAAGTCTCTTGAAGTTATAGCGAATGCTATGTCAAGTTCTCGTTACACAAGATACAGCTGGTTGGAGTGGGATAATAAACTCATGTCAGGCAGATTCTTAAACAAACCGAACAGAGACGAAATTCCTGAGCCGATAAAGGAGCAGTTAATCGTTGAGTTGTATTCTAAAAACTAATTAAGTATTTTTTCATGGCAATTTTAGATTTCCAAAAGCCGGATAAAGTAATAATGGTCGAGTCTGACGGATCATTCGGTAAATTCGAATTTCGTCCGCTTGAACCCGGATACGGAATCACTGTCGGCAATGCGTTAAGGCGGATATTATTATCATCGCTTGAGGGTTTTGCAGTAACATCTGTGAAAATCGAAGGTGTTGATCACGAATTTTCAACGATTGCCGGTGTTATAGAAGACGTGCCCCGTATAATCCTAAATTTGAAACAGATACGATTCCGAAGAATTGTTGAGACGATGGATTCAGAGCGCGTTATCATCAATATCGCAGGTAAAGATAAATTCAAAGGAGGAGATATGAATGATTTCTTCTCCGCATTTGAGGTTATCAATACCGAGCATGTTATTTGCAATATGGAAAAGGACGTGCGGTTACAAATTGAATTAACGGTTGATAAAGGTCGCGGGTATGTCTCGGCTGACGAGTCGGCAGGTTCAAGCAGTGAATTGGGGTTGATAGCTGTTGATGCTATTTATACTCCGATGAAAAACGTGAAGTATTCAGTTGAGAATTTCCGAGTAGGACAAAAAACCGATTACGAAAAACTCATTTTTGAAATCCACACAGATGGCTCTATCCACCCTAAAGAGGCTCTGAAAGAAGCTGCAAAAATTTTGATTCATCACTTTATGCTCTTTTCAGACGAAAAAATTACCTTAGATTCGGAAGAGAAAAAAGAAAATGACGAGTTTGATGAGGAAATACTTCACATGCGTCAATTGCTGAAAACGAAACTTGTTGATATGGATTTGTCCGTGCGCGCACTGAATTGTCTAAAAGCAGCAGATATAGACACGCTCGGAGAACTTGTCATCTTTAACAGAAATGACTTATTAAAATTCCGTAATTTCGGAAAAAAATCACTTGCAGAAATCGAAGAGCTTCTCATTGACAGACAGTTGAGTTTCGGCATGGACGTAGCAAAGTATAAATTAGACAAAGAATAAGGAAATGAGACACGGAAAAAAATTCAACCATTTAGGTCGAACAAGTTCGCACAGAGGTGCTCTTCTGAAAAATATGGCAATTTCGCTAATCGAGCACAAGAGAATAAATACAACCTTAGCAAAAGCAAAAGAATTACGCGTTTTTGTTGAGCCAATCCTTAACCGCGCAAAGGATGACAGTATGCACTCACGCCGTATGGTTTTCAAAAAATTGCAAGATAAAGAAGCTGTTACTGAACTTTTTCGTGAGGTTTCAGTTAAGATTGCAGACAGACCCGGCGGATATACTCGCATCTTAAAAACCGGAACACGATTAGGCGACAACGCAGAAATGTGTATTATCGAGTTGGTTGATTATAACGATACTTATGTATTAACAAAAGAAAAATCAGCTTCAAAAAAACGTACACGCCGCGGAAGTGCAAAGAAAGTTGAAACAACCGGAACGGAAACAACAAAAAACAATCCGGTTACTGAATAATCAAGCATTTTTTTACTTTTGTGAATTAAAAACTGAAAGAAGAGGGAAGACTAACCCTCTTCTTTTCGTATAAAGAGATTCGATACTCATATTTTTACATTATGTTACTTCGGTTGAAACTGTCATCTTTCATTATTTTAGTTACTGTATTTCTTAGTGTTAACGGATGCGGCGGTTGTTCGGGCGAATCGGACGAGCCTTTTTCCGATAAAGATTCGGCATCGAATGCAGCTCTGTTTAGCGGACTGGTTGAGTTGGACGGAAAAACATTCGGAGTGCCGTCAAGTTTACAAATTTCTGAATACATCACCGAAACTTCGCCGTCCTACAGTCGTGCGCTGACAAACAATCCAGATAATTATTCCGCCTACATTACACCGATGAAACAGGCATTAAACTTAGGTGTTTACACGTCTGATTTCTCGTATATTGTTGCTTATCAGCAAATTTCAGATGCATCAAGACAGTTTGCATCTATTAAATTTTTAATTGATGAGCTTAACTTGTCCAATGCGATGTCCGAAAATATTCTTTCCAAAATCGAAAAAACGTCTAACAAAGATTCTTTGATTATTGTTGTATCAGGCGTTTTTACGGCATTGGATGAATATCTGATTGCCGGGAAACGCAGCGATATTTCGGCACTGGTGATTACGGGGGCTTGGGTTGAAAGCATGTATCTGTTATGTACCACGTTAGAGAAAGATAAAAGCAAAAAAATCTTTGCAATGGTTGCCGATCAGAAATATGTTGTCGATAACATACTTGATATACTGAAGCCATATTATGGGCAGTCTGACGAATTTGACAGGTTGTTTGATGATTTGGTAAATCTCGCTTATCTTTACGACGGCGTTACATACAATTACACGTTTGTAAAGCCCAAAACAGATGTTGAAAACAAATTAACAGTCATAAAATCAGTCAACGAAGTGATTGTTAGTGATTACCATATTAATTCTGTCAAGTCGCACATACAACAAATTCGAGCGCGCATCGTTTCAACTAAAAGCGATTCATAATGCGAATATTTCAACAAAAAGTCATTTTTTCGGTTATTCTTTTGGCTTATTTTGGTTTTGCAGAAGCGCAAAATACCGAAAAACAGTCGTTTGCTTCGGAAATTATCACCGCTCCGTTTGTTTCGGACGGTCAAAGATACATTACAACGCTTAATGAAGACGGCTTTGCTGAATTTACGTTTGTCTTTCTGGGAGGAAACACCTACAGAATTGGAGTAAAAAGTCTTGCGAATTTTAAAATTCATTTTCAATTAGTCGATATTCCCGGAAATGTTATCTTTGACAGTCAAAAATATAACTATCCGGTTTTTTGGAATTTTTCGTTCGATTACACGCAACCTTGTAAAATACGCGTAATCGGCTTAAATCTTGACCCGAAACTCACGTCCAAACAAGTTGAAGTCGCTATCGGTTACAAAAAATATATTCCGACAAAATGAGCGAAAGTATTCTCAAAGCGTTAATGCAATTGTTTGCCATCATTGCCCGTCCGGACAGTGGGGAGGAGAGTCGCCGTCCGCTTGTTGAGGATTTTTTGAAACAACAACTCAACCAAGAACTTGTGGACGAGTATTTGTTGGTTTTTGATAATTATTATTCAAAAAATCAGAAAAAAAACAGCACAGATAAACGTCAAAAGCACATATCTTCAAGCTCTGTGCGTGTTTTGACGATTTGCACGGTAATTAATAAAGAACTTACGAAAAAGCAAAAATCTATTGTAGTTTTGCGACTTTTGGAATTTATTTTTACAGAAAAACATCCGACAGACCAAGAGCTTGAGTTTGTGCAAACCGTTGCCGAAACGTTTAATGTTACAGATATTGAATACAAACAATTACAACAAATTGTATTTGAAACGTATGATAACATACCCGATTCTCCTTATTTCTTACTAATTTTTAAGCACGATTTTTCTGCAGTTAGTTCTGCAAAATACTTAAATGCTTTTTCGTTCGATACGCCCTTGTTTGTGCTTAAAACACAATCTTCTAATATGTATATATCTGTCTATCATGGTGATAATGAAATTTATCTGAACGGACAATTGATGCATAAAGATCGCGTTTATGTGCTCTCAACCGGCTCTTCAATACGCGATGTTAAACGAAAACCGATTTATTACAGCGATATTGTTGCCGCGTTTTTGGATGACGACAAACGAGATGACATTATTTTTGAAGCCCGAAATATTTCTTACAAATTCAAAAACGGAACTTATGGCGTAAACCAAACTTCGTTTATCGAAAAATCGGGAAAACTTGTCGGTTTGATGGGCGGCAGCGGCTCCGGGAAATCTACATTACTTAACGTTTTGAACGGGAGCATTACCCCCACAACCGGAATAGTTTTTATCAACGGCTGCGATATACACAAAGAACCTGAGCAAATTGAGGGCATCATCGGTTTCGTATCACAAGACGATTTGCTGATTGAGGATTTAACTGTTTTTGAAAATTTGTATTTCAATGCCAAACTCTGTTTTGGGAATTACAACAAACGACAACTGTTCCGTTTAGTCATTTCTACACTTAAAATTCTTGGACTTTTCAGCATCAAAGATTTGAAAGTGGGAAGTCCGCTCAATAAAAAAATCAGCGGCGGACAACGCAAGCGGCTCAATATTGCACTTGAGCTTATTCGTGAACCTGCTGTTTTATTCTTAGATGAGCCAACTTCCGGGCTTTCCTCGCGCGATTCCGAACTTATTTTGGATATTTTGAAAGAACTTGCGCTGAAAGGAAAACTCATTTTCGTGGTCATTCATCAGCCGTCGTCCGAAATTTTTAAAATGTTCGACAGATTAATGATAATCGACCAAGGCGGCTATGTGGTTTACGACGGCGACCCTGTGGAATCCGTTGTCTATTTCAAATCCGGCATAAAACAAGCCGATTGGAACTCCGGAGAGTGTCCCGTGTGCGGAAACGTGAACCCCGAGCAGGTGTTCAACATACTGGAATCTCAGGTCTTAGACGAGTTCGGCAACAGAACTTCAACCCGAAAAGTGTCGCCGTCGGAATGGTTTTCCTATTTCAGAAAATATAAACAGGCTTCATCAGACGGAGAAGTCAACCTTTCTACTAAAAATGAAAAATCGTCGTTACCGGAAATCTCTTTCAAAATTCCGTCTAAATTCAAACAGTTTTTGATTTTTAGTCGTCGAGATTTGTTGTCCAAATTAGCAAATTCACAATATTTGCTCATAAATTTACTCGAAGCTCCAATTTTGGCGTTTCTGTTGTCCTACATCATAAAATATTACAGCATCGAAAACGAAGCCGGATATATTTTTTCTAAAAATGAAAATATTCCGATTTACATTTTCATGGCAGTCATAGTCGCTCTGTTTGTGGGACTTACGCTCAGTGCCGATGAAATTATCAAAGACAGAAAAATTCTTAAGCGCGAATCGTTTCTAAACTTAAGTCGATTCAGTTATTTGTCTTCCAAAATCGTATTACTGTTTGCATTGGCGGCGTATCAGGCATTTGTTTTTGTAATTATTGGCAATACAATTCTGGAAATAAGAGAGATGTATTGGGATTATTGGCTCGTTTTGTTTTCGACATGGGCTTTTGCTATTTTGCTTGGTCTGAATATTTCAGACGGATTTAAAACCAGTGTAACTATCTATATTTCAATTCCTTTTCTTATTATTCCGCAAATTATTTTGAGTGGAATAATTGTACAATACGAGAAATTAAATCCAACCGTCAGCACTCCTGAAAGTATTCCTTGGTACGGCGAAATCATGACGGCGCGTTGGGCTTACGAAGCCTTAGCTGTGAACCAATTTATGAATAACAGCTATGAAAAACAGCTGTATAAAGAAGAACGTGTCATGCGTTTGGCAACATTTAAGAAAGATATTTGGCTTAAAGAAATTGAAAGCAACATCGGAATATACGAAGGAGCAGCGTCGGCTACTGAAAAAACTAACGACATGACGAAATCCTTCAATTTAATAATCAAAGAATTAGCATTAGAAATTCAAACGAATAAAGCAGTTGTTCCAAAGTTTTCTATGCCTTTGGAAGATGTTAAAAATCTTACACCGGAAAACCTTTTAGAAATAAGAGCTTACATGGCGCGATTGAGCCAGTTTTATATTCAGCAGTTCAACGAGGCTTATAGGGCACAGCAAAAATATGTAAACTTGCAAACCGCAACCGATTCAATGAATGAGCTTTACACAAACTTAAAGATGAATTATCACAACGAACGACTTGCCGAATTTGTAACAAATAAAAATGAAGTAAAGAAAACACTCATCTATCGCGGGCGAATTATCAACAAAACGGATATGATTTATCAATACCCGCAACGTTTTGTTAAGGCACATTTTTATGCACCAAAAAAACGAGTGTTCGCAAAATATTACGATACGTTTTCTGTCAATGTTGCCATAATTTGGATATACACACTTTTCTTGGCAGTTACACTTCAATATCGCTTTTTCGGCAAATTTTTGGAATTGCCAAAAGGCATAAAAGCGTTAATTTTGAAACGAAAAAGTAACATCCTTTAAACCTATTTCACAAAAATATCTTCAGAAATTGGAAACACTGAGCAAAAATAAGCTAAAATTTTACGCTTCGCTTAAACAAAAAAAGTTTCGGGACGAAAGCAAATTGTTTGCGGTTGAAGGTTCTAAAGCGATTTCGGATTTTTTGGAAAGCGGTTTAGTTCCGAAAACGCTTATTGTTGAAAATGAGCAAAATAAATTGTTTTCAGATTTGAAAACCGAACTGTTTTATGCCGACAAAGCGTCAATTTCAAAACTCACAAATTTTTCCGAACCGCCCGATGCCATTGCTTATTTTTCGTATTTTGAGTCGAAATTTGACGCAAATTCTTTGCACGAACAATTGACAATTTTCTGCGACGGAATCCAAAATCCCGGAAATTTCGGTACAATTATTCGGACTGCCGAATGGTTCGGCATAAAAACGATTCTGTGCAGCCGCGACACTGCCGATTTCTACAATCCGAAAGTTGTTCAGGCAACCATGGGCTCGTTGGCGCGCGTAAATATTTTTTATGTAGATTTTTCTGAGGTTGCAGATGTTGCAAAGGCAGAAAACCTCCCGATTTTCGGGACATTTATGGACGGAAAAGATATTTTAAACTTGGTTTTGCCCAAAATCGGTATCGTAGTTTTGGGAAACGAAGGTCAAGGCATTCGTCCGCAAACTGCAAAATTTGTGAACGAGCGCCTTAGTATTCCGCGTTTTTCGTTCGGAAATAAACCGGAATCGTTGAATGTTTCTGTTGCCGCAGCACTTGTTTTGGCTGAATTTAGGCGACAAAATATTTTTTAAGCCGGTTCGTAAGTCATTGCCGACGCGCCAAGCACTGCCGCATACTCATTATCGAGTTGCGATGGCTGAATGTTTATTTTCGATTTGTGAATTTGCATGGCGTTTTCCATTGCCGATTTTCGTGCAGGTTCAAACAAAATATCGCCGGCATTTGCCAAGCCGCCAAATAAAAATACGGCTTCCGGACTGAACATCGAATACAAATCTGCAATGGCTTCGCCGAGCATGCGTCCTGTAATTTCAAATGCACGTTGCGCAACTCTGTCTCCTTCGTTGGCGTATTTTGCTATAATCTTGGCTTCCAATGCGTTAAAAGCATATTTGCGCAGTTCGGAATCAATTGGTTGAGTTGCCAACAAATCGAAAACCGTGCGTTTTATGCCTGTTGCCGACACGTAAGTTTCCCAGCAACCCGTTCGTCCGCATGCGCACTCTCGGTCGAGTTGCGTGCTTGTGAGGTGTCCGAATTCGCCGGCAAGTCCGTCGCTTCCGTAAAGAATTTTTCCGCTCGAATAGATACCTGCGCCAAGTCCTGTGCCGAGTGTGAGCACAATGAAATCGGTTTTATCCTTTGCGCCGCCGTAAATTTTTTCGCCGATTGCTGCGGCTTTCGCATCGTTGGTCAGAAATACCGGAACTTTAAAACTGTCGTGAAATTCCTGCACGATGTTTACTTTGCCCTTCCACGGCAAATTAGGTGCATGGTCGATGGTGCCGGTGCGATAATTTCCGTTCGGTGCGCCGATTCCGATTCCCGTGAGTTGATAATCCGGAAATTCGTAAAGTTTCGACTTAATTAAGCGACTAAATTCTGCCACATAATCGGAGAAAATGGGATGTCCTTTGGTTTGAATTTGGTCGGAAGCTAATATAACACCCTGTGTATCAACCAATCCGAATACGGAATTTGTTCCGCCTATGTCAATGCCGATGCTGAGAGATTTCATGTTTTGAAACGTGTTAAGTTTTTTACAAACTTAAAGTTTTTTCGGAATTTTCGGAAAATATCGCAAAGTATTTTGATATAATTTGTTAAAAAACAAAGCCAACGCTATTCCGAGCAGAGTTCCGCCCAACACATCGCCAGGGAAATGCACACCGAGATAGATACGGCTGTATGCTACACTTGTAGCCCAAAGTAAAATTCCTACGGAAAACGTGCGGTTTCGGAAGAGCAGTAGCGAGAAGAATGCAAACGCATACGCATTTGCAGCATGTCCGGACACGAATCCAAATTTGCCTGAGGCTTTTTTTACAAAATGGGCTATTTCTTCAAGGCGCGGGTCGTGGCATGGGCGCAGGCGATGTGTGTGTTGTTTGAGTTGAAATGAAATTTGGTCGGAAGCAAGAATCAAAACGGCAAAAAAAGCAAGCAATACGAGCGCGTGTTTCCATCCAAATTTTCGAAATATAAAAAACAGAACGGTCGCATAAAGCGGAATCCAAACAAGTTTTTCGCTGAAGAACAGCATCACGCTGTCCCAAAATTCTGACTGAAATTGGTTCAGAAACAGAAATAATTGAATGTCGATATGTTCAAGAAAATCAATCATTTACATAAAACAAAAAAGCCTACTCATACGAATAGGCTTTTAAATTATATCTTTATGAAATTACAATGCTGCAAGGTGTTTTGTTGCTTTCGATTTCAAATTTGAAGCTTTGTTTTTATGGATAATATTGTGTTTAGCCAACTTATCCAACATTGCATACAACTCCGGAAGTTGTGCCGCAGCTTCCGTTTTTTCTTTTGTAGTTCTGAATTTTTTCAAAGCATTACGCATTGTTACGTGTGCGTAACGGTTATGAACTCGGTGTTCTTCTGTTTGACGTATGCGTTTTAACGATGATTTATGATTTGCCATGATGCGTTGCTGATTTCTTTGAAATTTGGTAGTCCATGGGGGAATCGAACCCCCGTTTCAAGAATGAAAATCTTGCGTCCTAACCCCTGGACGAATGGACCGTTTGGTTTTGTATTGTGTCGCCTTGTTATCGAAAGCGGATGCAAAAATAAGCGTTTTTTTTTTCTTGGCAAATTTTTTTTAACAAAAAATCAATATTTTTTTTCTAATTGTTTTTACAGACTGATAACATCCTGAAAAATAAGCACTTTTTGTAAATAAAATCTCACAGGCTTGACGGTAGAATGTAAATTATTTGTAACTTTGTGCCATATTTTTTCAAAAATCAAAGTATGTCGGCGGATTATAAGAGACTTATCCGAAATTATTTTCACGTGTTCGAGGCGGAATATCCTTCGTTCAGAAAAGCTGCAAAATTCGGCACCGGATTCATTATTTTAGGTGTTTTTTTACTGTATATGCAATATATTCAGGTATTTAAGAACATACAAATACTTTCGGTTGTGTTAATTTTGGTCGGCGTTTTTTCGTTTTGGAAATGGATGCGACCGTATTTTTTTCTGAAACGTATTTTCTACACGCGCCCTGCCGACGGCGATATGGATGTGTGGTTTCATAACGATGTGCATGAGGTCATTAAGCCGCGAGCGTTTGAACTTTTGCGCATTAATCCGAGCAGTTTGAAAGATGAAAATGTCATTATTGTGCCGTATCCGGTTTTTTGGGACGTGCCCGGCATGGCAAAAATTGAAAAAACGCGCAGACAAGGCGAGGACGGAAAATACATTTACACGGTTTGGGCTGTTCAAATTCTGATAGTTACGGATTATTTTCTAAGTTACTATTCTTGTCATTATGACTGGTTGGGCGACAAAATGTTTAACGAACGCACGAACGAGTATTTTTTTGACGATATTGTGTCCGTTAGCAATGATGAGGAGCCGTTGGACTATACTTTGTTACTTAAAGACGCGAAAAAAGCCGGTCAGTCGAAAATTTTCAAACTCAGAAATATGTCGGGCGATGAACTGAAAATCATTACAGATGTGCCAAGTTTGGAAGCTCCGAGTGCGTACGTAAACAGTTTGGACAGACTTGTACAGGCGTTGCGCATTTTGCTTCGACATCGACGTAAAGGTGTTGAGATAGAAGTAAATAAGCCAAAACCTGACGAACAGGCACACGTAGAAGAACCGACTGTAAATACCGCTCCGGTGCAAGAAGATGACACCGTGATGTTCCACCGTGAGTTACGACAGCTTTACGAAGAATACTCCAAAGAAATGGACGAATTGCGCAAAGAAAAGAATAAAGCGTATCGCGGAGTATAAGTTTGCAAAGCTTGTAAAGTTTTTAAAGTCAGAAAGTTGGTAAAAATAGTGTTTGTAAGAATATTCATAACACAATGAATTACATTATGATATAGCATATTTAGTCTTGAATGTTTTAGAAACTTCTGTTCAAATTCAATTGAAACTATACTGACAACGGTACGAAATTTTACGTCTTAATCATTTTTTCGTATTTGTAATAAATTGATAAATAATATTTTAAACCACAAAGACACAAAGTCGCAAAGTTGAAATTCTAAGCATTTCCAG
>DYSM01000561.1 GCA_020718265.1 Draconibacterium orientale
TTTAACTTTACAAACTTTCAACTTTATGACTTTTTATACTGAACTCAAATATTATTCAAATTTTATGGTTTTGGCAGGTGTGATGCCGGAAATCATAATGGCAGGCAACAGTAAACTTAGCACGGAAACAAAAAATGTTCCGATATTTACAAACACAAAATCTGTCCACGAGAACAGCACGGGCACGGCATCGGTATAGTAAACATCCGGATTGAGCGGCATAATGCGCGTAAAGTATTGTGTGCCAAGCAAGCCGTAAGCCAAAATATTACCGAATGCGATGCCTTTTGCCAGCAGCAACGAGCCGTTATACACAAAAATTCGGCGAACGGATTTGTTATTCGCGCCCAAGGTTTTCAGAATTCCAATCATCGGGGTGCGTTCCAAAATAATGACGAGCATCCCTGCAATCATCTGAAATATAGCAACAAAGCTCATCAATCCGATGATTATAGCAATATTCAAGTCCGACAGACTAAGCCAATCTACAATTTGCGGATTGCTGTCTTTAAAGCTGTTGACCAACAGCAAACTCATATCTTTGGTAAACGTGCTAACCAATTGAAGGCGAATCTGTTCTGTTGTTTGGTCAAGTTGGTCGAAATCGTTCACAAAAAGCTCCAAACCGCTTATTTGGTTCGTGTCCCAATCGTAAAGTTTGCGCACGTGGCGAATTTTGCACAAAGCCAAATGCGCATCGGCTTCGTCTAAACCTGTTTGATATACACCGCTGATAATGAAGCGTCTGGCGCGTAACATGTTTTGCGGCGCGGTGCCGGAGCTTAGCGAATACAAATCAATGGTGTCGCCCGAAGATTTTTTTAACTCGTTCGATAATTTTTGGGAAATAACAATGCTGTCCGTGCCAAGCGTTTCTGTTTTTGGGTCGAATAGTTTTCCGGATTTCATCATGTCCCGAAAAAAAGTCGGGTCGAAATCGGCATCAACGCCTTTGAGCACAATGCCTTGAATGATGTCATCGGATTTTACAATTGCCGGTTTTGTGGCAAAGGCTTGAATGTGTCGAATATTGTCAGTCGTTTTTAGTTGAGATACAAGTGCGCTGTCGTAAATAATCGGGCTGGTTTCAAAGCTTAAATTCAAATCGCGGTTTTTGATGGTAATGTGCGATTGAACGCCGATAATTTTATTGTAAACTTCTTGTTTAAAACCTTTTACAACAGATAAGCTGATGAGCATTACTGCTACGCCGAGCGTTACCGCGCCGACTGCAATGCGCACAACGGACGTAGCCATTTTTCCGTTATGACTGTCGGAAAAACTGATGCGCCGCGAAATAAATTGTTCAAATGACATAAGGAAGACGTTAGATTTGAGATATGAGAT
>DYSM01000125.1 GCA_020718265.1 Draconibacterium orientale
TGTCCGAACTTTGAGGCTTTCCAACCGCCAAAGGAGAACGGCTCGCGCGGAACCGGCACGCCGATGTTGATGCCAATCATGCCCGAAGTTGTGCCTTGTGCGATGCGTTTTGCCATGCCGCCGTTTTGCGTGAAGGCTGATGCGGCATTTCCGTAGGGGCTATTATGTTGAATTTCAATTGCTTCGTCCACACTTTCGGCAGAAATGATTTCGAAAATCGGTCCGAAAACTTCGCGCTCGGGCATTTTCGTGCCTGAATTTCGCCAGTCTATAATTGTAGCTCCCAGATAGTTGCCGTTTTTGTCGGCATGTTCGTCGTATGTGAGTTTGCGACCGTCCAAGAGGATTTTCGCGCCGGCTTTTTCGGCATCGTCAATGTATTTTGTCAAATCGGCATGTGAAGTTTTGGAAATAACCGGAGGCATTTTCAAACCCGGAATATAAGTCGAAGCTTCTGCAACGAGTTTATCTACAATATGTTGCACATTTCCTACGCCTATCATTACGGAAGCCGCCATGCAACGTTGTCCGGCAGAACCGCACATGGATGATGCAATGTCGTGAGCCGACAAATCAGGATTTGCATCGGGCAATACGATGAGGTGATTTTTCGCGCCGCCGAGTGAGAGGCAGCGTTTGAGGTTGTGCGTGGCGCGACGATACACAATTTGTGCCACCGGCGTAGAGCCCACAAAGGATACCGCCTTAATGTCCGGATGGTCGCAAATACCTTCCACCACTTCTTTTCCGCCGTTTACGATGTTGAAAACGCCGTCGGGTAAGCCGGCTTCTTTGAGCATTGCCGCCATTTTTTGAGAAGTTATCGGTGCAACTTCCGACGGTTTCATGACGACGCAATTGCCCAAAGCGAGCATGTTTGGCACTGTCCAATGCGGCACCATGTGCGGGAAGTTGAACGGATTGATGCACGACACCACGCCGAGCGGTGCGTATTCCATTTTACATTCTACGCCCACGCTGACTTCTAAAATTTCGCCTAAGGCAATTTGAGGCGCAGAGCAGGCAAACTCGGTCAGTTCGGCACTTTTCATGACTTCGGCGGTGGCTTCGCTGAGCGTTTTACCGTTTTCAATTTGGATGGTTCGTGCAAGGTCGTCCACGTTTGCCAAAATCAGTTCGCGGTATTTGTAAAGAATTTGCGAGCGCGTTTTGGAGGTCAAACCCGCCCATTTCGGGAACGCAACTTTGGCAGCTTGCACGGCGGCATCCACATCGGCGTATTGCGACATGGGCACGGTGGAAATGACCTCGCAATTCAGCGGGCTGTCCACGTCAATTCTTTGGTTTTTGTCATCAACAAATTGTCCGTTGATGAAATTTTTTACGATTGGATATTTCATTCTAAACTATATTTTGATTTTGTATATTTATTTGAATTTGGAGCTTTCTTAAAAATTCAGACTTTTTCTTTGCTTTAACAGACAAAGTAAAATATTATCATGCAAACAAAAAAATTTTTTCAAACGTTTGCTGTTTTGATAACTATTTGACAATAAGATAAATATATTCTTAAATTTTAGTTATTCCCTCTGCTTAAAGTTGTTAGAAAAAAATCAGTTCTATAGTTTTGAAAGCGTGAATCTGTTTCTTAACAGAAAAAAGGTTTTAGTCAAAGTAATGATTCTATAACTTTTTTCGTTTCCTAATGCGACAATCAAACATGCCGTTTAGACGCGTTACATTGCCGTTTGAAATAATCATCAAATAAAAGTAGTTATCAGTCCTTTTTTTGTTCAATATTGCACTTTAAAATTGTATCTTTGAGCGTCAAATTGGGTTATATTCAACCTTAATTTTAGTAAAGTTTACATTATTTCTGACAAATTAATGAGTTCAGTATAAAAAGTCATAAAGTTGAAAGTTTGTAAAGTTAAATTACTGATAATAAGCAATTTACTTAAATTATAAAATATTTTCAAAAGCACTGATAATCAAGCATATAGGTTGTTTAGCTAAAATAAAACAGGCTTTTTAGACCGGACTCATTAATTAGTTTAAATTTTAATACTCCAAAATTTATGGAAAAAAAGAAGTTAATTCTCTACGGTTTGCTGTTGCTTGCGGTTATTGTCGGCATTGTTTTGCTGACAGGGCGCGGCTTTAAGCGCGATGTAAATGCCGGAAATCCGGCGTTTGCACCTTATATTTCTGCCTACACATCGGGTATGATTTCAAAAACATCGCCCATTCGTGTGAAAGTTACCGCTTCGGTGATGGAACATCTGGATTCGACAAAAATTTCCGACGATTTGTTGGACATCAGCCCTTCGGTGGACGGAAAATTGAAGTTAATCGGAAACACAATCGAGTTTACGCCCGACGAAAATTTGCCTTCCGATGAGTCGTTTTACGTGTCGTTAAAGCTAGACAAACTTGCCGATGTGCCCAATGAGTTGGAAGATTTTAATTTCGATTTCAAAACTATCAAGCAAACATTTGATTATGAAGTAGATGAAATTAAAACCATCGACAAAAAAACACTTAAATATCAGCAAATTACCGGCGTTGTAAATACGGCTGATGTAGAAACGGAAAAGACTATTGCACAAGTATTTACGGCAAAACAAAAAGGCAAACCGCTGACCATAAAATGGGCTTCGGAAACCGGCGGTTTGAGCCACTATTTTACCATCGACAGCATTGAGCGTTTGGACGATTTGACGGAAGTGAAACTCGCTTGGGACGGCGATGAAATTGATGCGGACGAGGACGGCGACACCGTTTTCGCAATTGTGCCGATAACCCAATTTTCATACATTTCGTCAAAAGTTGTGCAATCGCCCGACCAACATTTGCAACTCCAATTTTCCGACCCGCTCGACCCGGAACAAAACTTGGACGGTTTGATTCAAATCGAAGGACTTTCGAAATTAAACTATTTGATTGAAGATAATGTTGTAAAAGTATTTACGCCCGAACGCCTGAAAACTGAACGAAATATCAAAATTCAAAAAGGAATTAAAAATATTTTGGGTCATGCTTTGAAAGAAAAACACGAATTTGCTATGGCTTTTGAAGCTCTGAAACCCGAAATTCGTTTCGTCGGAAAAGGAAACATTTTGCCTTCGTCGGACAAAGGTTTGCTCTTCCCGTTTGAAGCCGTAAACGTCAAAGCCGTAGATATTTCCGTCATAAAAATTTACGAAAACAGCATTTTGCAATTTCTGCAAGTAAACGATATGGACGGCGAAAGTGAACTCACCCGCGTGGGCATTCCTGTTTTGCGCAAAACTGTTCATTTAGAAGAATTTAAGGTGTCCGATTGGGGCAATTGGAATCGGTTTACCTTGGATTTGAATAAACTCATTACGCCCGAACCCGGTGCAATTTATCGCATCGAAATGGGCTTCCGACAAGGACATTCACTTTACGATTGCGCCGATTCTGCCGGAGTTGCGGAGGATGTTGAAGTCGCACAGGATTGGACAAATCCGACTGCCGAAGCCTCAAACTGGGACGCTTGGAACACCGAATCGGACTACGATTATTGGTATTACGACTATTGGGAAGACCGCGATAACCCTTGTAAGAAAGCCTATTACGGAGACCAACGTAAAATTAGCCGCAATATTTTTGCTTCGGATTTAGGAATCATTGCAAAACAAAATACCGACAATTCGATGCAAGTTTTCATAACCGATATTCGTTCTGCGGAACCAAAATCAGGCGTAACGGTTGAACTGTTTGATTATCAATTAAAAACGATGGCAAGTGCCGTTTCGGACAAAGAAGGTCGTGCAATTTTCCCGAAAGGCAAAAAAGCATTTTTCGCACTTGCAAAACTCGGAACTCAAAAAGGATATTTAAAAATTGACGATGGTAACTCATTGTCATTAAGCCAGTTTGATGTTTCCGGAAATACGGTAAAAGAAGGTTTGAAAGGTTTTATTTACGGCGAACGCGGCGTGTGGCGTCCGGGCGATTCCTTATTTTTGACATTTGTATTGAAAGAAGACGAAGCACCGCTGCCTGAAAATCATCCGATTGTATTTGAATTTACGAATCCGCGCGGGCAACTTTTGAAAAAAGAAGTTTTGACCAAAAATGCTCTGAATTTCTACAATTTTGTTGCCGAAACCGAAGACGATGCCGTTACCGGAAATTATAATCTGAAAGTAACAGTCGGCGCCGCAACATTTGAAAAAAGTTTAAAAATTGAAACGATTAAGCCTAATCGCTTGAAAATCAATCTGGATTTTGGTAAGAAAATGCTCACAGAAGGCAACGCCGACAAAGCCGTCATGAACGTAAAATGGTTGCACGGAGCAGTTGCAAAAGATTTGAAAGTGGAAGTTGATGCTTCGCTTCAACTCGTAAAAACCGACTTTGGCGTGTATTCAGACTACAGCTTCGACGACCCGACCAAACAATTTTATGCAGAATCCGAACGTATTTTGGAAGGAAAAACCGACGAAAACGGCGATATTACGCTCACAACCAACATGAGCACCAACAAAGAAGCTCCGGGCATGATGAAAGCCATTTTTGCTACGCGCGTGTATGAAAAAGGCGGAAATTTCAGCATCGACCAATACACCGTGCCGTATTCGCCATACAAAGCTTATGTAGGCATAAAATTGCCGAAGGGCGACAGAATGCGCGGCATGTTGCTCACGGATACGAAACATCCGGTAGAAATTGCAGTGCTCTCGCCCGACGGAAAACTTGTGCCGGACGGACATCAAATCAACCTCAAATTCTACAAACTGAGCTGGCGTTGGTGGTGGGACGAAGCCCAAAACGAGGAATCGAGCTACAACATGTCAAATTCATCGCAATTACTTAGCTCAACGACCGTAACATCGGTTGGCGGCAAAGCAAATTGGGAAATCGAAGTAAAATATCCCGATTGGGGACGCTATATGGTTTGGGCACAGGATCTTACAACAGGTCATACTTCAGGCAGAATCGTTTATATTGATTGGCCCGGCTGGGCAAGTCGTGCACAAAACGACTCGGAAGGCGCAGCAATGTTAGCTTTCGCTACAGACAAAGATAACTACAATGTGGGCGAAGAAGTTACGCTCACGTTCCCGAGCAGCAAGGGCGGACGTGCACTCGTAAGCATTGAAAACGGTTCAAAAATTTTGAAAACCTATTGGGTTGAAACAGAAAAAGGTCAAACCGAATTCAAATTTACAGCCACTAAAGAAATGACACCCAACGTGTTTGCGAACATCACCTTGTTACAAAAACACGCTCAAACCGTGAACGATTTGCCCATACGCATGTACGGCGTGAAAAATATTCCGGTCGAAAATAAAGAAACGCACCTGAATCCGGTCATCGAAATGGCAGATGAACTTGAAGCTGAGAAAGATTTCACAATCAAAGTTCACGAACGCGACGGCAAAGGCATGACCTACACGCTCGCTGTGGTGGACGAAGGTCTGTTAGATTTAACGCGCTTTAAAACTCCGAATCCGTGGGATGCGTTTTATGCAAAAGAAGCTTTGGGCGTGAAAACGTGGGACTTATACAACGACGTCATCGGCGCATTCTCAGGCGATTTGAGCAGATTAATCGCTATCGGCGGAGACTCGGAAGTGGACGGAAACGGCTCGCGTAAAGCCAACAGATTCAAATCGGTCGTGAAATTTATCGGTCCGTTTACCTTGAAAAGCGGAACCAATACGCACACCATTCGTATGCCGAAATACATCGGCTCGGTGCGCACCATGGTTGTTGCGGCTGAGGGCGATGCTTACGGAAGTGCCGAAAAACAGACACCTGTGATAAAACCCGTAATGGTTTTGGGAACTCTGCCGCGCGTGTTGGGTCCGAAAGAAAAAGTTAAATTTCCGCTCAGCGTGTTTGCCATGAAAGCCAACATAAAAGAGGTGACTGTGGACGTAAAAACGAACGGTTTGATTTCTGTAATCGGTTCAAAATCAAAGAAATTGACGTTTGCAAAAATCGGCGAAGAAGATACCGAATTTGAACTCGAAGTCGGTGCACTTACCGGAATCGGAACCGTGCAGGTTATTGCAACTTCAGGCTCGGAAACCTCTGTGTTTGAGATAGAAATTGACATCAGAAACGCAAATTCACGTGTAACCGATGCTGTAGGAAACGTCCTTGCCGCCGGCGAAACGTGGGAAACGCCCATAAATCCGTTAGGCGTGGCGGGCACGAACACCGCAGCTTTGGAAGTTTCGAGCATTCCGCCGATAAATTTGGAAAGCCGTTTGAGCTATCTCATTGAATATCCGCACGGTTGCATCGAACAAACAACATCTGCAGTTTTCCCGCAATTGTATGTAACGAATTTAATAACAGTGCCTTCAGCCCAAAAAGATAAAATTTCGGAAAACATAAAAGCCGGCTTAAAACGCCTGACCTCGTTCCAATTGTCGAGCGGTGCATTTTCGTATTGGCCCGGCGATGCCGATGCCAGCGAATGGGGCACAACGTACGCCGGACATTTCATGGTGGAAGCTGAGAAAAACGGCTACCCTGTTTCGCCCGGAATGTTGAAAAAATGGAAAAAATATCAGGTTGAAAAATCCAGAAATTGGACAAACGACGGACCTGAATCGCAACTTGCGCAAGCGTATCGGCTTTATACACTGGCACTTGCGGGCGAACCTGAAAACGGTGCAATGAACCGTTTGAAAGCCGTTACAGATTTGTCGGTGGCTGCAAAATGGCGTTTGGCAGCGGCATACCAACTTTCGGGCAAAAAACAAATTGCCGTTGAAATGGTAACGGGCTTGACAACCGCAATTGCAAAATATAGCGAAACCGGCGGCAATTACGGTTCCGACATCCGCGACCGCGCCATGATTTTGGAAACGTTGAGTATGATGGACAAGAAAACCGAAGCTTTTACGGTGTTGCAGGAAATTTCGCGTGAATTATCTGACAAACAATATCTTAGCACACAAAGCACGGCGTATGCGCTCATCGCGGTATCGGGTTATGTGAGCAAACACGCGAAAGCCGAAACGCTCAGCTTCTCGTATGTGCTTGACGGTAAATCGATTCCGGTTTCCGAAAAGGCAAATATCGTAATCAAGAAAATTGATATTAAAAATGCCGAAAAAATTGCATTCAGTATAAAAAATACAAGCAAAGGCACACTTTATACTCGACTGATTACCAGCGGAATACCGGAAGTCGGAACAGCATCGGAAAATGCAAGTAATTTGGTTGTAAACGTGAATTATTTCTTTACCGACGGCACGGCAATGTCGCCCTCGCGCGTGCCGCAAGGAACAGATTTTATAGCCGAAGTTTCGATTCAAAATCCCGGAATGAAAGGCGATTACAAAGAAATTGCACTGTCGCAAATTTTCCCGTCAGGTTGGGAAATTATCAACGCGCGCATGTTGGAGATTGAAATTGGCAAAGAAAGTTCTGTGCCGGACTATGTCGATTTCCGCGACGACCGCGTTTACACGTATTTTGACCTGCCGCGCAATACGAGCAAAACCTTCAAAGTGCTGTTGAATGCAAGTTACGCCGGCACATATTGGATGCCGCCGACACATTGCGAAGCCATGTACGATGCCACAATCAACGCCCGAAAAGGCGGCGGTTTCGTGAGCGTTTACCAAGAATAACACGAACGTTTTAGACGAAAATTCTGTCATCCGATTCCGCAAAGGGTCGGATGACTTATTTAGTGTTTGTAAGATAACGTATAAATAATTGAATTTCTGTATGTTGTAGTCATTTTTTCAATCGAATGTTTTGTCATATAGTAGTCAAAAAGTTGTCATTCATTGTTTTTTTTAGTTTTAATGAGTTCAGTATAAAAAGTCATAAAGTTGAAAGTTTGTAAAGTTAAATTACTGATAATAAGCAATTTACTTAAATTATAAGTATCCACTCAAAAAAGTATGGTATAAATACTAAATAAACAAATAATTACGTTT
>DYSM01000562.1 GCA_020718265.1 Draconibacterium orientale
ACATTTCCTCCGAATAGTCCAAATCTTTGCCGTACGTTTCTTCGGTTTTTGAAATAGCAAACAGCGAAAGTGCCAAAAATACAATTCCGACGCTAAAACCTGCAATCCATAAGCCTGTTTGTGGTTTCAAAAATTCGACTAACAACGTGATTAACACCACAGTTCCGCGCACAAAATTTGATGCTGTCGTAGTAATTGTTGCTCGAATATTTGTACCGAAAAGTTCCGACGAAACCGAAATAAATATCGCCCAAAGTCCGCCCATCGGAATCCCAAACACAAAAATTAATGTGTAAAAAAGCCATGCCGGTGCACCAAACATGCTGAAATACAATACGGTAAGTATCATTATACTCACAACGGCAACGTACATCGTTTTGCGTCGCGATTGAAATTTTGTCGATAAATATCCAAAAAGCAAACTTCCGACAGCTCCGCCCATGTAGTGCAACATCACGGACATGCTTCCTGTGATTTCGCCCTTGATTTTCAGAGCTTCTTCCGCAAAACTGCTGCTGTTTATGATTAAAACTGCAACGGTGTACCATGTCGGAATGCCGACTAAAATGATGAGCACGTATTTCCAAGTTCGGGCACGCGATTTGAAAAATTTGAAAAATTTGCCCTTTTCAACGTTTGCCGATTTTGTTTTCTCGAACATGCCCGACTCGTGCACCACCACTCGCAACACGAGCAACAGCAAGCCCAATGCGCCGCCAAACCAGTATGCCGAACGCCAGTCGAACCACTCTGCCACCGCAAACGCCAACGCTGCGCCGATAATGCCGATGCCCGACACGATTCCCGCGCCTTTTGCCCGCGATTCTTTGCTCATCACCTCCGAAACCAGCGTAATGCCGATGCCCAACTCGCCCGAAAGCCCAAAGCCGGCGATGAACCGCAGCCACGCATATTGGTCCACCGTTTGCACGAAACCGTTGGCAATGTTGGCAAGCGAATACATCAGAATCGTAGCAAAAAGTGTGGACATTCTGCCTTTTTTGTCGCCCAAAATGCCCCAAACCACGCCGCCAAGGAGCATTCCGAACATTTGCATTCGGAGTATGAAATTCCCATCCTCGAAAAGCGCGCCTTTGTCGGTAACGCCGAGCGACATCAAACTTGGATTTTTAACAATTCCAAAGATGATAAGGTCATAGATATCAACAAAATAGCCCAGCGCAGCAACCAAAACGACCACATTCATCGGACTTTTTTTCAGCGCAGATGTTTCCATATTTTGTGCAAAAAATTAGACAGCACAAATGTAGAAAATTATCTTTATCGAAGTTCAAAAATGTGTGAGTTCGTTTTGTTCGCAAATTTTATTATTTTTGTGTCGAAGA
>DYSM01000007.1 GCA_020718265.1 Draconibacterium orientale
AAACATTCAAGTCAAAATATTCCTATAACATAAATAATATCAATGTGTTATGAGTCTTCTTACAAGAACTATTTACTAACACTGAATCTTTATGTATTATTTCGACTTTCGTTTTTTTTTTTTTGCTGACTTTACCACAAATGTAAAATAAAACTCATTACACGCTGATGTTATGTGAAATTCCCCCGAATGATGGAAAACAAAAGCGTCGAACATGCTGTGATTATCGGCGTTCGCAACCCTGCGGACACAACTTTGCCAAAGTTTGAAACTTTGGCAAAGTGTCCGTTCTGTTTAGGCAAACACTAATTGCACTCGCAATTCAATCGGTAATTCCATTCGGTGTCGGCATCGTAACCTTCGATAACGACCGTAATGAATTTGTCTTTGCACGTTAAAAAGCGTGTGCCCACACCGTCCACAGGTGTGTTTGTGCTCCAAATAAGCACTTTACTCGGACCGAAACCTGAATACACCGTGAGTTTGTCGGGTTTTGTGTACATATCCCACGAAATGATAAATTGGTTGCAGCCTTCGAGGTCGTGCACGGTTGTGGTAACGCCTGCGCCTCCGCTGCCCACGCTTTCGCACTTAATAACATCGGGCGGCGGCGGAACATCTTTTTGTAAAGGAATGACACGTTCGCCCGGCGCGGCAGGTATCAGTACTTCGAGCGGACGGTTCTGTATGGTTTTGTCGTTGGTTGCATACCCGGACTTTGATGCGGTTATGGAAATTTTCTGACAATCATAAACATTGTCCACTGTAAACCATCCGCCGGCATCGCTTGTGTATGTGCCTACAACTGCGCCGTCGGCTGTAACTGTGTTGCTTACCCCTGCGAGCGGCTCACCTGTTGCGGCATCGGTATTTTGAAACCGAACGGCTGGCGCGGCTGCACGTTTGAGCGGAATCTTGCGCAAGTCGGCATTCTTTTCGAGTTCGCCGAAATCGGCATCTTTTATCGAGTAATCGTTTGGCTCATAGCGCGGCGGACACTGGTCGGATTTTGCAGAGATGCTGATTTTGTCGCCCACCGTTGCCGAGAATCCGAAGTTTCCGTCGCGGTCGCTCATTACGGGCGGCAGCGTTACGCGTGTGCCGTCGCTGTGCACGATTGTAACGATGTTTTCGGCTCCGGGAATGCCACGTTTCGTATCTTCATCAATATCCTGAAACAAAATCGGTCGTTCGAGCGGACGCAGATATATTGTTTTTTGCTCTTCGGTATATGAATTTATCCAAGGCTCAACGGGGTAAAATTTCGGAACATCGAAACCGACGGTTGTGGAATCTTTGTAATATGGCGATTTTGAGGCATGTATTTTTAATTCTTCGGCTACAAATACACTCGGGAACGAACCTTCTCCTCTGAATATCTTACCTTTACCGCTTGCATTCGTGCGCACTGAAGGTGTGATTTTTCCTTTCTTCTTCAAATATAATGTTCCGACGGCATCCGGAATTCCTTTTTTCGATTTAGAATCTTTTACAAAAAACTCAACGGGTTTTGTGATTTGATGTAAATACAATGTATCTTTTTCGTGATAAATGTTTCGGGTTTTATCTCGAATAGTGCCAGGCGTATATCCAAAGCGACTTCCGTTTACATAAACGTTGGCACACAGCGGGATGCGTTTGAACTTCACGGTTCCGTCGGCGGTGCTGCGAGCGGAATCTTTATACGAAAACATATCGGCTTCAATCGTAACAAGCGCATCGGGAATGGGTTCGTTCTTGTCGTCGGCATCCACAACTGTGAAATCTAAATCCAATAACACAGGGTGCATATACACGGTGTTTATGTCTTTGAGGTCGAAGAAGTTAAGCGTTGTATCCAAGTTGTAGCAATCGCTCAATGCAAAAGCGCGACACGAGTCGTTCTTTTTGAACAGCCATTGATACACGGTGTATCGGACGGATTTGAAGATTGCAATTCCATTTGTATCAGTCGCTTGTGTAAATATCGGCTGTGGGTAAGGATAGTAGCGCGTGAAGAACTGCATGGAATCAAAGTTGAACATGTCGCGTTTGGTGTATTCAAAATTCAAATCCAAAGACGATGCCGGCTTGGTATTGTATGAATTTATGACTTTAAACGTAACATCCTTTTTCAACGGAATAAGCAGCAGCAGAGGCAATAAGAGCAAAAGTAACAGCCAACACAATCGGCATTTCTTAAGTTTGATGATGTATTCCGACTGTTCGGGTTTGAACAACAGTTCGCGTTTTTTGGTTTTGCGTTTGGAAAGTTTTACTTCTGCAAAAATTTTGTCATTAAGCTTCGGTTCGTTCAAACTTAGCGGAATAATTCCAAGATTGTCTGTAAGTTGTGAGAGCGAATCTGTATTATGTTTAAGTGTAATTTCTTTTGCAGGAATCGGGCGGTTCTTATGGTCAATCAATTTTACGGTAACGGGCACAACCTGTGCTTCCGGAATTTCGATTACCGGCGGAACAACCTCCACTTTCGGCGCGGGTATCGTAATGATATACAAATCTTTGTCGGCTTCGCAAACAAATTTGTGCGCATAAAGTTTGCCGCCGTCCTTTGGATGATAACACGCAACCGATGTTCCGACTTTTATGTCTGAAAGTTGCATGAAACCGTCGGCATCGGTCGTTAATTCAGACTTTGTGTCGGAATATTCAAACACAAAAGGCATTTGCGATTGAACTACTCCGTTGGAATCCTGCACTTTGAATCGCATGGTTTGCGGGCGCGGAATTTGCACCAAATATTCAATGCGAATATCAGTTGTGAAATCGTGCACGAACATGCGTTTGCCTTCAACATATTGATAAACAGAGAATTTGGTGCCTACATTCAGTTTTCCGAAATCGATTTTCGCATTATCATCTGCGGTTTCTTTATGCTCTTTGGCGTTAAATTCCAAAAATACGTCTTCGCCCGGCGCATCTGCCCCGTCGGTATATTGCAGTTTGATAATTACCGGAACCGGAAAATGCTCATCTGCTGTAATTTGCAGCGGTTTTAAGTTGGCATCGTCCGACACGCTGCCCCATTGAGTCAGAATCACAGATTTTGTTCCGCCGGCATCTGCCACATAAATATCTTCGGCAGACGGCAATGTTAAATATTGCCGAACGAGGTCTGCAACTTTTTGATTATTTGATAATTCCGCAACAATTTGACTTGCTTGCGTGCGCAGAAGTTTATCTGTTTCAGTTTTCTCGTTTTGCGATAATTCCGTGTAAGACTTAACAGTTCCGCCAAGAGTCGTTGTCCAAACAATATTTGCGCCGGAAACCATAGGCTCGGCAAACAAACTGTATGACTTTGAGCCTTTTAGAGCTTCGACAATCTGCGTAAAACGCAATTTGTAATCGGATGCCGTGCCGTTCAGTATCCGAATGTTTGAATATGGTTTTTGGGCGACTATTTTCATTTACAGGAATTTGATAATTAAAATGTAAGCAGAGTTTGGCAAAGTATTATTGAGTTCAGTATAAAAAGTCATAAAGTTGAAAGTTTGTAAAGTTAAATTACGGATAATAAGCAATTTACTTAAATTGTAAAATATTTTCAAAAACACTGATAATCAAGCATATATATTGTTTATCTAAAATAAAACAGGCTTTTTAGACCGAACTCATTAATGTTTCTGATTATTAGTCGAAAGTGTAAAATTGTGTTCTAATGCAGTTGCGGCAATCAACAAATCGAATTCGCCTGTCGGTGTTCCGACCTTTCTGAGTGTTACATAAATTTCGGCAGCTCTGTCATAAATCGCTTTATTCAACGAATAAACTTCAATTTGATTGATAATTCTCTCAAAAATTCTTCGTTTTTCTGAATTTTCGCCGGAAGCTAAGCCTCGAATACATTCATAATACGTCAATTCACTAATATTTAATTTTCCAAATTGATTCAAATAAGACTCACTTCGCAATAAAGCAGATGGGTTCTTTTTCAAAATGAAAATAAGAATATCCGTATCAATTAAAGTCAAATTCTCTGTGGTCATTCGCAGTTTCTCTTTGTTTGTAAATCGCAGTTATGTCAATTTCATCTTCACTGACAGCGTTGTATTGGTCAATCAATTCAAAAAAAAGTTTCGTGTTCTTATTTTCTTTTTGTTCGGGCATCAGCATAATTACTTCTACATCTGTTGAATTAAAATTGCGTAAATACGCCGGTACCCGAATAGTGCCGTCGGTATTGATATGTGTTGTGAATTTATATGCAAACATTTCTCGTGTATTTAGCTACAAATATACAATATAAAATGCAATTAACTTCAAATATGGATTGATATTATTTGAAAGTCAAAAGGATTAAAACTAAATATTCTTGGCAATTGCCTCTATTGCTTTTGCATAATCTTTATTTGTGATTGCGCCCGTGTTTCCTATGAACATGACATTTGCCCACGAACCGTTTATTTGTTGCCAATAGCCCGTGTTCGGTGCAAAGAGCACAAGTCGTGCCGATTTAGACATTTTGCCCCATTGTGCTGCCAACGCATCGAAATTCGCAGGCACACTTGCCGGAATTTTAGAGGCAGAAGTACGTCTCGGGTCGTTCAAAGCAATCGCATCGGCATCGGTCCAGAGCACAATAATTTGGCGAATATGCTTGCCTTTGGTGTTCCAATCTGAATTTATGGACAACGCCAACGCCTCCAAGCCGGATTCGGGCGCATCGCCGCCGCCGTCGGCATACGCATCTTTGAGCGCGCGTTTGTAATCCGAAACTTTATCGGGCATCAGGAAAAAGGGCGACTCGACCATCGGTTTGTTGTCCGAGTAGTAATCGCGGAAGACAACCACACGCACTTGCATTTTTTCGGTGTATTTGTCGTTGTCGAGCATGGCATCCTGCAATTCTGAATAAAATTTTTCGGCTTTGCCTTTGATTGCGTTCAACAATCCGCCCATGCTGCCGGTGGCATCCATACACATCACAATATCAAGCGAATACTCGTATGGACTAAGTTTCAATGTTCTGAATTTTTCATCGGTTTTTGCTTCTGAATATGAAGTATTTAGGCTGTCGTTGTAATAGCCTGATTTTGAGCCGTGCATGTAGATTTTATCGGCATGTGCCAAAAGTTTGAACACCGCATTCCCGGAAGAATCCGAATGTGCTTCGAGGATTGTATCTTTTCCTAAATAATTGACTTTCAGCTTTACAAACGCGTTTGTAATTTTAAATCCGCTCTTTTTTGCGCTGACAGTTTGCACTACAAATTCTTCGTAACTCGATTTTATCCAAAGCACAGCTTCTTCGCCGGCAATTTCGCGGTATTTGTCCGTACGCGTATCGTGTATGAGTTTTCCGGTCTTTGCCGAAGCCGTAATTGTGTAATCTTTAATGCTTTCGCCCAAAATGAGCTGCCAAATGCGTTTGCCTTTAATGCGGAAGCTTGCTTCGCCGTCGGCATCCGAAAATTCCTGTTTCTCAATAGTTTTTCCGTTTGAATCGGTGTAATTTATTTCAACCGAAATATCGGGCACAGGTAGCTTATTTGCTTCATTTTTAACAATATATTCTACACTTCCGTCGATTCTCAATAATAAAATCAGCGGAATTAAAAGCAAGAGCAAACACCACAAACAGCGCGGTTTTACCATAATTTGATATTCGTCGGCATTGCTTTTGTAGGTCAGCGTTTTGCCCGTTTTTTGCTTTTTATCGCCAAAAACTTCAAAAACACGCGACTTGTAACGCCAACTCCAAGGCACTTTGTGCTTGTTGTAATGCACAATGTAAGGCACTGTTTCCGAAGTATTTACAGCGGGATTTTTAAACACAACATACCCTTCAGCATTTGTAAATTCGGAAATTGTGTAAGGTTGTTTGAACAATTCGGTGTTTATGCTTGCGAGCGGATTTTCTTTTTTATCTATAATTTTGATTTTCAAAAACTTATCTTCAATAACAGGCGGAATAATGACTTCGGGTTTCGGAATAATCAAATCGTGCAGGTTTTTAAGTTTATCGCTGCTGCATCGGAAGTTGTGAATGTGAATTTTAGAGCCGTTATCTGACTGAAAAGCAGTAATTTCTGTGCCTTGTGGTATCGCATGAAGGCGGATTTTTGCATTTGAATCAGCGTTTAAGGTTTTGACTTCACCGTCGATTTCAAAATTAAATACAGCATTGGGAATCAACTCGCCGTCATCAAATTTAACGGTAAATTCCATATCGAAAAACGGACGAATCGTTATGATATACAACGGACGACCGTCGCACATAAACTCTTGAATGTTAACAGATTTGCCGTTTGCAATTTGATGCGCTTTGAACGGCGTTGCAATGTTTACCAAACCAAAATCAATTTTAGCCTCGGTATTGGAAATGTTTTCGCGCGCTAAATCATTGTAAATAATTGTAACAGTGCTGTTTGGCGCGAGTGTGCCGTCCGGATATTGTGTTTGAAAAACCACCGGAACAGGAAAATTTTCGCCTATCATAATTTGTGTCGGCGGATTGTCTGCCGCATCGGACACCGTGCCCCAATTTGCGATTACAATTTTATCGCCGGCAGCAGTTTTTACTATAAAGATGTCATTATCAGACGGAACCGTGCAATAGGATTCAAATTTTTCGAGAAAATCGCTGTTTTTCGGAAATGCGTTTTTGAGTTGCATCGCAGCCACGCGCAAAGTCATTTTTATTTGATTTTTCTCAGAATCTGCTAATTTTCCGTAACTTACGATTGCACCCTTGTGCGGTGTGCGCCAAATGATATTTTCGCCTGCCACGATTGGTTCGGCAAAGAATGTAAACGCTTCGTTCTGCGACAATTCTTGTTTAATCTTCTGAAAACGAAGCATATAATCATTCGCAGTTCCGACAAGGAAACGCAACATGGAGGTTTTATTTTGAGCGAGATTTTGCATGGCTACACAATTTCGAGATTCTTAAAAAAAATATTTTGAATTTACGGATTCCATTTGAAAAACGAATGCAAATCATGTTGATTATTAAGTGTTTTGTTTTTTTTACGAGAAAATATCCCGGTTTCAAAATCGGGCGTGAACGTGTCGGTTACAATTGCAACTTGATAAGGTTCTGTAAATGAGCCGTTATGAATATTCAAATCGAAACTCGACAGAAATGCTGTGTGCCCAGGATGCGTATGAAACCAGCCGACCAAAATACAGTCGGAATGCTTTTGCAGCGCGGCATCCAGCTCTATCATGGCAGTGTGTCCGAACTCAATGCGGTATTCATCGTGATAATCGTAACAGGAAGGTTCGATAAACTGTTTTATGAATATATCAAATTGATTTTCAGGTTTTTCTAAAATTTTACCCAGTAAAAATCCGCCGTACTCTATCTTTTCGCCGGAAGCTATGCTTTTCGCACAAAAACGCTTAATTTCAACTAAAATATTCGATTTGATATAACAATTTTCTACGGAAGTATCTTTGAAAACCGAAGAAATTTGAAATTTATTAAACAATTCAATATCAATCTGTTCTGTCGAACTCAATCGACCTTTTGAAACTATTTCCGAGATATGAAATTCTATTTCGGGTAAAATTTCTGTGTTTTGAGTTTTAAACTCCGGCTCTAATTTTGATTTTTTTTGAAGGAAAAATTTTTCGTTGTCTGTTGTAAAAATTTCGGCAAATGTTTTTTCGTTCGGAATATGTCCGTGCAAGAGCGAATACAGCTCATAATCCGTTGAATCGAATCTGTTCTTTTTCGACAAAAAATCAGCAATAAAGCCCGAAATTGTTTGGGACAATGCTGTTTCCGAGAACAGAACTTTTTTTTCAAACTCTATGATAATTCGCTTATTCACAACTAAATATTAAAACTGATTTGTGCTAAAATATCTGCATTTTCGTTCATCACGAACACATCCACACTACCCGACGACAGGTAAGTTCCGGGCGGAATTTTGAACCGCGACGATGTTACTTTTTTCTCGCTTTTTTGATAATACTCCGAAATTGTGTAAGTATAATAGTAGCGTTTATCATCCTGACCTACAATATTTTCGTCTGATTCGCGGATAGCAACGCCGTTATTTTGCAGCAAAATGTAATAATTTTGGTTGCCTTCGTCGGCGAGCAGATTTTCGCCAAGCGTGAATGAAACTGTCATAAAGCGTACGCGGCTCGTGTAATAGCTGTCGAAACTATTTTCGCCCAAATACATGCCGTAATCATCAAAAAATGTGGCAATTAAGCCGCTGACTTGTGGTTGTTTCTTCCAATTGAGCAAGATTTCATTTTGTGATTGCAACGACTTTACCGTGTCTTCTAAAGTGCTGATATTCTGAGTTAAAGACAAATTTTCATCGCGTAATATTTTTACAGAATCTTGATACCTTTCAATTTCACCTTTCTTCGCTTCAATGTCTCCGGCGAAAATATCCATTTTATTTAAAACATATAAACTTGTCATTATCAAACTGATAAATAACAACGTGATAATCAAAACTTGTTGTTTGGTAATACGTTGATGCCACGGAACTCCGACTTTTCGTTCGGGTTCTTTACCGAGAATGGGTTTTAAAACAAGCACGTCATCGTCAATTATTCCTGCTTGTGCAAATGTAATATCATCATCTGCAATATTTTGCGCGCCGAACCACAAACCGTATTCCAATTTTATGCCTCCTACAACTTCGCGCGGAAGTGCAAGTTTTTCATCCGAGACAAGCGTATTCAAAATTTCTTTAACAACCTTATTATTAGGCACATTCACACTTATCGGTTTTTCTGACGAAGGCGTTTGTATTTTTATCTTGATAATTTTCATAATCTCACAATTCAACTATTTATTCAAAAATTTGATTTGAACAGAGCCATTCTCGTAACGCGATAACGAATCCGGACTCCACATTCGGCGTTCGGGCGGAAACACGTTTTGCAATCTTCCGCCCCAGTTTTCGGTATTTACAAAATTGAATTTTAGTTCCGATTTCCATTTTAAATTATTGATAATCAATGGTCCGACTGTGTCAATAAGTATTTTCCCAAATCCATTTTCTTTTTCAAAAACCACGAGACGTGTATCCTCACCTATCGCCATACCGTCGAACGTGTAATCGACAACTTGTTTCATGTCCGTTTGAAAATTGTAAATGCCTTCTTCCAGCGTAACGCTAACATTATCAGGCTTAAAGGCTTCACTCATCGCGTCTTTTTTGTATTCATTGTGAATCAAATATCCGGAAATAAAGGCTTTATGTCGATATTTATCTAAATCGTTGATATACAACCACAAGAACAAACTTCCAAGCAATAATGCCAAACCAAGTAAAACCCAAAAAATTGGAAATTTTCGGACAATTCGTAATTGAACAGTATATTCAAGTGCTTGATTAATAAACAATTCGTGATTGGCGTGATTTCGCTTTTTGCTGACTTGCACTTTTACGAGCGAACCGTTTTCAGCCGAAAAACTGACTTTTCCGAGTGCATTACTCTCAAAACGTACGCCGTCTAAATGAATTTTAGCTCCGGAAATCGGCTTATTATTTTGGTCGATAACCGTGAGTGTGCGCGCAATAGCGAGAATTTTCGGCTCCGGCGGCGTGTATGGAATGTCGATATGAATAAGTTCGGGTTCTTTCTTTTTATCTTCTTCAAATAATTTATTGTAATCCGAAACAGGTTGAATTTCAGGGTCTTTCATCGGCGGTGTCGGGATTACGGGCTGTGGTTTTTCTATTTCCGGCTCAGGCAATTTTTTTTCGGGTATTTGCTCAATCGGCGGCTCTATTTTAGGAATGATGACAAGTGGTTTTGGCAAAACAATGGTTTGAGAATCTTTTGAATCACACTCAAAGCTTTGATTTACAACAATTTCATTCTTATCATTTCGATACGAAACCGAATATTTTTCAAAAAATGGCACATCGCCCAAAATCAAAATTCCGTTTTGGTCTGTTGTGTAAACGTTCGTTTTACCTAACAGATTGATTTCTATTAGTTTATTCGCGGCAGACGAATTATCGTCAAAAATAAAATTAAGTTGTATATCTTTGATTTTCAGAGGAACAAGTTTTTGTATCAAACCCGTTTTTGCATTGTGCGCATCGTAAATTGTGCCCCAACGCGAGAGTACGATAAAATGTTTTCCGTTAAAATCGGTAATATTTATGTCGGAATAGTCCGGAATTTCAAGTGCACGGTCGAGAACTTTGAAAATATTTTTGTTTTCCGGGTCGGTTTCGTAAATATATAACGCTCTGTTGTATAAATGTTTAAGTTGATTTTTCAGAACAGCATTGAAGCGTATTTTTTCGCCTTCCGGCAACTTATCATATTGAAAAAAGGGTGTTTCAAAATCGGTATTCCAGCGCATAATTCCGGCTGCTTCGTGTGAAGTTTCGGGTTTTGAAAACAGGCGGTAAGCACCGTGTCCCTCAAACAGTTTGGCGAAAATAGCATGGCGTTTCGTCTGTTTAATGTTATCCACCAACATCGGACGAACGTCTTTTGTATTTGTCTGTTTGAGCAAAATATCCATTTCCATTATTTCACTCTTTTGAGTTTAAAATCAATGACTTTCGCATCCGCTTTGCTTGTTGCGGTGCAGTTTGCAGTGCCCGAACTTGTAGCCGTGCAACTAAATTTGTATTTTTCATAGCCGCCTCCGTCTTTGCAGACAGCTTCTGCTTTTTGATTGATATTCAATGTTTTACCGGAAAAAGATAATTGCAAATCGGCGGTACATACGTTTCCGTCTGCTTCTCGCATTGTAAGTTGTCCGCTGCCGTCTTTTTTGAAATCGAAATATAATTCGATCGATTCTTTTGTTCTGATATTATGTAAATCACTTGTGCTCTGCCATTTACCCGCAGCAAATTCGAAATCTTCCGGCTCGTCCGGAATGACCATTTCTTCGCCCGAAGTTGCAGTCGGACAACTTTCTTCCAATTTACGAATTTCTTCTTTCAAACTGTCAATTTTTTCCTGAATTTCAGGAGGACAATCTTTGCCGCCGCTTGTATTGCCCAGAGCTGCTGCAAGTTGTATCAAATTGCCAATAGATTGAGGTGATGATAACGGAATGCCGGTTTCTTGTAAGATTTTCTTAATTTCGGTGTTTGTCAAATCCGAATTTTGTGATTTGAGCAATGCAACCGCGCCCGTTACAATCGGAGCAGCCATGCTTGTGCCGTCGTAATAATCGTAACGTCCGCCCGGAACGGAACTATAAATTTGTACGCCGGGCGCGCTCACAGTCGAATATTCGCCCCAATTGCTAAAATTTGCCTTTTTATCAGTCGGGTCAATTGCGGAGACATTTATGGTGTAAGGCGTGCGCTGCATAGGGTCTAAGCCGATGAGAACATTGTCATTACCACCGGCGAGTACTATGGTTACATTGTTTTTATCGGCAATGGCAAAAATTTCGTTCCAAAGTTGCTCTTGTTCTTTGAATTTCGTTTTAATGATATTTTCTTGATATTCTTTGGGTTGCGAAGCCATTCCTGCGGGTGCGGGCATTCCGAGCGACATATTCACAACGTCGGCTTTTTGGGAGATACAATACATAACTGCATCAATAACAGCAGTTGTGCTCATATTCCCAAAACCGTCGCCGACTTGCACGGGCATATATTTGCAGTTCGGTGCAATGCCGGAAACGCCCGCGCCATTTTCGGCACTCGCAATGGCTGTGCCGGAAGTATGCGTGCCGTGCGACATTTTCACGATTCCAATATTAGGTTTGTCGTTATTTGCAGGCACATTGTATGGATTTACAATTCTGTCTTTTAATTCCGGATGCGACAAATCGAAGCCATCGTCGATAATTGCAACCACAATTTCGGCATCGCCTTTTGTGATATCCCACGCTTCGTAAGCTTTTATTTTCGGGAAAGCCCAACTTTGGTCGGGAAGTTTAAAACCCGGGTCGGTCGGCGTAAATTCATTTTTAAATATCGCTTCATCTAAAATAATGAGCTTGTAATCAGGGAATTGAGATTTTAACTCTGATTTCAATTTTGCTTTTTCTGTATCCGGAAATTGAATATTCACACGTTTCATTGTATTATTAAAATACACAATTTCGTAGTTTTTGTCGGGATATTTTGCCTTAAAATCTGAAGCAAATTGTTCGGTTGTTTTGGTATCATCGGTTATCCACAAAATCAATTGGTTCGACATCACCATGCCGCCGCCGTCCGGGTCTTCGATAATTTTTGTAGTATCAATCGGCGGAATAACTGCTTCATCATCAGGCAAATGCTTTGAACCGCTCGGATTTTTTATGAAGAAATACCAAATCAACAATCCGATGAGTAACAATAAAAGTATCAACCAAAGCCACCAAAAGCGTTTGTACCAGGGCTTTTTCGGTTCGCGCGGCGGCATTATCGGCGGCGTTGTTTTGTCTGTTTTCTCTGTTTTTATTTCCGGGTTAATTTCTTTGTTTTCAGATATTTTACTTTCAACAGTTTTACTTTCTGTAACCTGATTTTGCTTTTCTTGCACGGGCGGAGTTTCCGATGTTTCAAAATCATCGTCCAAAGGCGGAACCACAAAACTGTCTGCTTTTATTTGCGAGGGCTTAAATTGCTCTTTTTTAGGGTCTTTATGCGAAAAACCCCAAGCAGCAACGCACAATTTTCCGTTTTCGACAAAAACAGTTTCGGAAGACGGAATTTGAACGGAAAGTTTCAAAAGTTCACTCCAACGTTGCGAATTTACGTCGCTTGTTGCAGTAAGTTTTTGTGCCAAATTTTCAACTTCTGCTAACATTGCGGCGAGTTTTGTTTCTGCTTGTGTGCGCTCATTAACAGGAAGTTGGGAAATCGGAACACCTTTTTTATCGAACGAATCCGTAACCCAAAGCGCTTCGGCGCGTCCGTCCAATGCTTCGTCGGAAATGAGCGGCTCGGCAAACAAGTTTTTGTATTCTGCTCCCAAATTGTCGTTAAGTAGCGTTTTTAGCTGCGAAGCGTGCCGAAAAACGGCTTTTCCGTGCCATATCGCAGGTCGAAAATCATTGAGTTTGCTTGAAAATATGGTGGTTCGAGGCATGACGGACGAGTTTTGAGGTATTTATAGCTCAATTAATTGCAGATATTTTGAATCAATCATTTTAAAATGAGAATCTTGAGTAAACAACGGAATGCTGTTTGCCGAACAAATTGACGCAATCCAAATATAATTTTCAGGTATAGGTGTTCCTTTTTTCTTCAAATCTAAACGGATTTTGGCATATAACTCTGCAACTATTAAATTAGAACTCAATATCTTGCAAGTTGAAATAAATTCAAGAGTTGTTGTTTGATTTTTAGATTGTTTGTGCGCATTGGCTGCGCCAAACATAAGTTCACCGCAAACAACTACAGGAAGGTATATCTCCTTGAAAGAGAATACCTTAGATTTAATTTCATCAACACCTCTCAGAAAATCTATTGCCGTATTTGAATCCAAAGCGACTACCATTCTCCTTCAATTTTATTAAACTCATTTTCAATAACTTGCTTCATTAATTCGCCCGATACAGAGTCGATTTTTCCCGCAAATGTTTTTGGATTTGACATGTTTTGTATTTCGATATTATTTTTTGATTTTTTTAGTGTTTGCAAAAAATAATAAACAAGCTCAATTGTATCCGGCTCTGAGTTCTGAATATCGCTTAGGACTTCATCTTTTACGGATATTTTACCCAACTTTGGACTCATAACTATTTGTTTTTAAGATTGCAGCGGTCTCAACATATCGAATAATTTTTGCTTAATAAGTGCATCCTCGGCATTTCCGGCTTTTTCTTCAAAAAGCACATTTGCCATGAACGATTCTCGAATTCCGGTATTCCATTGATTAAACAGAAACATGCCCGGATAGTCAATATCCATGCGCAAGGCATCGCGCGAGGGCGGTGTTACGCCGGTTTTAGAGAAAATCGGCACATCCATAATCTTCGGATAATCCGTGAGCGTTTCGTCAGCGTATCGCCACGAAGCCGTGTTCACAAACGTGTTGATGGTTGCAACGGCGATGTGCGACACTATGTCATAATTCGGATTGCTCACGTTGAAGTTCTCTATTTCATCGGTCAGGCGTTTGGTCAACACTTTTTTCAAGCCGATGCGTTCTTTGCTGCGGTCGAGCGTTGTGCAAACTTGCGTGATAATATCCTGATTCAGACCACGTCCCGTAACATGCGGATTGTTTTTCAAGGCGATAATTTTGGCGTACCAATATTCAATCAAGCGTTCGGCGAATAATTCTGCTTCGGTTTTGATTTTGTCCTCAACTCTGCCTTCTAAAATGTCTCGGATTTTTATTCCGGATTCTTCAATGACCTGATACATATCGTCATCGGAATCAATTCCAAACAACGCTTTCAGTTGATCTACATGCCATTTGAAATCTTTTGAAGCATCGAACGTGATACCGATTTCTTTCATGTATTGTTTAAATGTTGCAATACTTTGTTCGTTGGAAGTTGCTTTACCTGAATCACTTACAACAGGCGGTGCACTTTGGAAATTCCAATAGACTTCCCATGCTTCATTCTCGCGCAAAGTCAGTTGGTCGAGAAAATATCCGAATGCGTTGGTTTCTTTCACCCAATTCATCATGGACATGAAAACTTTCGCGCCGGTCATTTTTGCTTTTCGGAGTTTTGAAGCTAAATCGCCCGAATCGACATAGTTTTCAAACGCAGAAATTACATTTTGCTTGGCTTGTTCTATGAGCATTTTTAAACGTTCAACACGAATTTTCGGGTTACAAGTTGGTGTTAAATATTCAACAATATAATTAATCCCGCCTGATTTTTCAGGTGTAACTGCTTCATCCCAAGCCGTTTTTGTGTCTCTGAAATGTTTACTGACGTATTGATTTGTAAGGAAAGATTGTTTGATAAATTCAAGTTGCTCGGCGTACGATTCACTGAACTGCTCTTTCCCGTCCGGCGTTTGCTCATACACGCCCATGGCAAATTTTGGGTTTGGGTCACGTAGCAGAAATGAGTTTCTGAAATTCGGATCACGTTCCGTCCATCGTCCGGGCCACTTGTCAGTAAGCGGCTGACTCATAAAGTCGTGGAAGTTTTCCCAAAGCCGCGAAGCCCATTTTCCGTCGTGTCCTGCAGCAGATTTTTCTCGTTTTGAAAGTTCAAAATTAAATTTTGTCAAAACAAAAAGCAGCGGATTAAGTTTTTCGACAGGTGTGCCTGTTATGATTGACGACAGGCGTTGCTCGCGTTCCGTACGTTCGTCGGGCGAACCGCCGTGCGTACGTTGAATCCAATCGTAAAGTAAATGCGGAATGGTTTTTACGTTTTGCGGCGTATTGTCGTGGCAATACAACAACGTGCTGATTTCGTGATTGAAATTGTATCTATCGAACAAAAAAGCAATTTTTCCGCGCAAGAATAGTTGAAGTTTTTCTATGCTGTTATTTTGCAAGAATGTGCTTTCAGGCGTTTTTTCGCGCGAACGTGCACCCGGAAAATCCAGTACATCAGCGTATTGCAAAAATGCGCGTTGCGGGTGTTGCGCTATACTTTTTTCTAAACGTAAAACGATTTCTGCCGTCAGAGCACTAAGCACAGACATGTCCATTTGCACACTGATCCCGCCGGGCAAATACACGGGAATTGTGCGCGCCATTTCAGGTTTGAAAAGTTCGCGCAAACGTTCCACGTCAATAATGGTTTTATACTTATCCGGCGTGGCTTCCATGCCGCATTCGACTTCGGGTGCAAAACTCAATTGTTCCAAACCGGCACTCAGTTTGTTGAATAAATCGGTAAAGAATTGACGTTTGCTCCAAAAAACTTCAAACGCACGCCAGCGTTGATTCGCAGGCAGATACGGAATAAGGTCAGCCAAATCGTCCCAAAACGGAACCATGCCGTCGGCTATATGGTGGTTTTTGAAATTCAGTTGAATGTATTCTTTAACATCATACACATCATCTTCGGAAAACCCTGCGAATATTTGACCTGTTTTCAAACTTCGTAACTGACTGAGTGTCGCTTTAAATTGCTCCGGATTGATGTATGAATCATCCGCATAGTTCATCAAATCGGAAAAATAGCCGTTGATAATTACTCGCAAAATGTCGGCTTGACTCAGCATTTTGAGTAAATACGGATGCGCAGTATTGAAATCGTAGGCAACCGTAAATCGCGAAACAATTCCTGTTGCCTCTTTGCCGTCTCCGGGCGGATTTATTTTTTCGATAAAATCAATGCGTTCCTGTGCATTTGTGCCGACAATGTCCAAATCATCGGCTTCCGGCGGTTTTACAAGATTGGAAACCAAGTAGGACTTCCCAACCTGACTTTGACCGAAAATAGCTACCGACGGACGTTTAAGCAGTGCACTTTTGTAGCGTTGCGTATCGCGACGGTATTTGCCGAGTTGTTTATTCAGACCTAATTTATTTTCTTGCGGCACAATTTTAAACTGATTCACCCAGTCCACAGTTTGCGGAATCGTGCGAATAATGGTATCGCAAAGTTGAGTGAGTTGTTGTACTTCCGGAGTTATCATAATTCTTTTATTTTCAGATAGATATTAAAAAATTTCGATGTCGGCATATTTGAATGTTCTGCGGTTTTGTTTGCGCACGACAGCAAACGAAACGCCTTGTTTAACTTTATTTCCGCCCGTGCCCGGCACATTGTGCAAATTAATGTCAATTTGCGATGACTCTTCGGGTGATATAAACTCAAAATCTTTGAATTTTGAAGATACAAAACGTGCAACCGCTTCAAGCAGTGCGCGGCGTTGCGGAACGGTTTTATTCCGAATTTGTTCGAGCAGAAATCTCAGCGCATCATCCAAAAGCTCTACGCCGTCTTCTTCGTCCGGATTTCCAAACGCCAGCGGTACGGTAACGCTTATGCGCATCCAACCGCTGATGAAAGCCAGAATAAATTCATCCGTTTCTTCGCCGCCAAAATCATCGGCAGCCTCAGTGAGCAAGGTTTTCAGCACTTTTTCACTTTCTGTGCGAAACACAGCTTCGATGACTTTTGAGAACGACACTTTTTCCGAAACTTCTTTTTTTAGACTCTTATTTTCAACAAAAAGGGCGTCTGTTTCCGTTTCAACGGATTGAATTCGAGATTGTAACTTTTCAATTTCGGACGTTTTTTTTGATAATTCAGACTTCAAAGATTCGTTTTCAATTTTCAATACGTCCAAAACTGAATTTAAATTGCTCAGCAACAATGCAATATCTTCATCCGAAATGTATGTATCTACAAGATTTTGAAACCATTCTCGTCCTGATTGAGATTGTTCGGTTTCTGCGCCGACGTTAATATCTTTATTGTTCCGAAGATTTTCAAATATCTGATTTCCAAAAAGTTCAAAAAATGAATTGACCACACTTTCACGTTGCGTGATTTGTAGTTCCGTTTTTTGAACTTGCTTATGTTCAACGGATTTTGTTTCTTCCGTTTTTTTTATCGAAGTTTTGAGATTTTGCATATCAAGAGCTTCGATTTCCTGCTCGTCCGGAGTATATTTTCGTATTCTCGCCATATTTAACAGGTTTAAAATATTGGTAATGTGAAGTTTCCGGTGTCCATCCAATACCCATACTCATCGGGCAAAGTTTGCAAACGCACAGAAATATCGCCGGGCATAACTTCTTCGCCGTCGTTGTCTAAAATTGCTTCAATGCTTTCGATACCTTCTTTGTTGGCATGATAATCACGTGTCATGTCAATTTTTAAAGGCATTCGGCTGCTGAGTTTTGCGGCTTTGTCGGGGCTGGCAAAATCAATTTTGTAAATCGGCGTTGCAATCCAATCTTCGTCTTCCAACTGTTTCATTCCTACAAGCATGGGCGAGTTAAAAATAATTGAGTTGAAATTTTTTGTTGGTGTAAAATAATTTACAGCCAAACGCGCTTTGTCGGGTTCGTATTTTCCGATAAATTCGGCTGTTGATTTTTGTTTGTCTTTCAATAATCCGGTTTCAAATCGAAAACCGTCCAATTGACCGAGTTTGCTCATCAGTGAAATCGTTGCGCCCACAGCCACGCAAGTTTTCGGGTCGCGTATTCTGCCTGAAGCATCAGCGAACGGATACCAACGTCCGATGCGATAATTTCCCAACGGAATAATTCTGTCCGTAAACGTCGGCAAGTATTTCAGGAAAATATCTCTAACCACAGGCAAGGTTGTCGGACGACCTGCAAGCAACAGATAATCAACATGATATTGAGCAATAACGATGCTGAGCTTTTTCAACATTTTTTCCACAACTTTACGAACGGTTTCGTTAATTGCGGAAGCATTTATCTCCCAAGAAATCGTTCGAATATCGAACCCGACTGCGCCACGTTTGGCGAAATGTTCGTTCACATAATTGACCAAAATTTGGTTTGGAGTCGGATAATCGTAGAAAAATTCTTTGAACGTTTTGCTGATATTTTCCTGTTCGTCAATGGCGTGTTGAATAAATTGATATGACATTGGTACGGCGGCTTGTTGCGCAAATTGTCTGCGCATGTGACGTTCTTCCTCGGTTTGGCGTTGCATATCGTGTCCGAAAAGGAACGACATTACGTCCACGAGCGCGGAGCCTGTGCAACCTTTGTTTTTGGCTTCGTTTGCAATTGGCGGAAGTATCAGAGTTTCAATTATTCTGCGGCTAATGTCGTCGCCGGCGAGATTGAAACCTTCCCAAAATTCGGGGTCTGCCGTGATTACAGAGTCGTCTTCCGGCGTCGTTTGATAGGTTGCAATCATCAAATCGGTTGTGCCGCCGCCAATGTCCACACTCGCAACGGTCAAAGCCGGTTTGTCGGGATACTGAGTTTTACCGCGCATTTTTCCGTTAATTTCGATAAACATTCCGGTTTTATTTTTGTAGCGACGTGCAATTTCGCCGTACAAAAAGGTCAATTGACTGCATGTTGCTTCGTCGTAAGCCCAATCTTTGACTAATTTTTTTTGGTCAGGGTCAATATCCTGATTTGAAAGCGTTTTGATGTCTTTCGGGTCGGGAATGATTTCGATTTTAGACACATCGACAAAGCGTTCGTCGAACATTTTGCCTATGGCTTTCATGGCATCGGTTGCCAAATCGCGCAAAAAATAGCGTTCTTCCTGCAACATCGCTGTCGGACAAGTAATTACAATTCGACGTAATCGGCGCGGAATGCGTTCATTTCCGTGTTTTTTTCGGAAACTGTAACTGTTCGCAAAGGTGAGTGCTTGTAAAAATATTTCTATCATCACAAAGGTCATCAAGGATTTACGAGAATAATACGGTGTGAGTCCCATTTCCGGCTCTGTCAAACCTTTGTTTTTTGCGATGTGTTTTGCCTTTTCAAGCAGAACACCGTCTGTTGTAAAAAGCTCGTTTAAACCTGAGATAATTGCACCATTTATTGATACATTTTTGATGTTTTCTTTATTTGTAACTATAAATTCCCAAGGAAAAAGCGTCTTTTTGTTGTCCCACAAATACCGCTTAGGGCTTGACATTGTGAAGTTTGACGATAGTTTGTTGTTTACGACAATCAAACGTTTTGCTTCGTCGCCAACGCGTAAAAAACTTGGCCATTTAAACGCATCAATATTGTCAGGAATGATAATGTCTCGCCCAAATTCCGCTTTCGTGAAGGCGAGCATCATGGAAAATGGGTCGGAGTATGTTTTGCTGGGATAGGTTAAATCTCTGATTTGTAACGGAACGGCATCGGTGAAATTGAAAGGTTTTCCGATTTTTGAAGTTTCGTAAAGCAATCCGCATGTGCGTGAATTTCCTATATCTAAAATTAAATCCACATCGTTTGAAAGCGCGGATTCAAATTGTTCCGATGAATGCAGCGAGATTTCCGGAAACGCAAGCGCTTCGCGAAGCACTTTTATCAGATTGAAATACAATGCAATATGATAAAATTGATAGTTGCGATTGCGATTTTTTCGTTCGTCAAATTCGCGTTCCAACCATTGTTGAACCCACGACAAACCGCAAAAATTGAAAGTTGCATCATCGTTGTCGGAACATTTGAACACCGAACCTTGCTCGGCATCTAAAGCTTTCGGTATGTAATATTCCTCTGTATCAACATTTTCCGTGCGTGTATCGAACGCCAAAATCACGTAATGCGTGGCGTTGTCGTTCGTGCGTTCTGCCGACGGAATTTTGCTAAACCACATGCGCGCCCACGAAAACGGTCCGGGATGCACTTTGTTATCGCCGGCTTTGCGAAAATACGGCAGGGGCAACCACGCGCCTTCATACGTTTCAAAACTTTCCAGGCCTTGCACGGAATAAACCTTGTCGCCTCGGCGTTCGTTTATGTATTCAACGTAATTTTCTTTGATATTATCTTCGAGAATTTTTCCCGTTTTTTTATCAAAAGCCTCCTCGTTTATGCTGTCACGCAGAATGTATTTTTCATTTTTTTTGAACAAATACGGAAACACTAACTCATATTCTCGACGGCTAATGTCTTCATTTGTAATGATTTCGGCAAAGCGACTTCGTTGCATGAACGCATCGGTATTTTCGCCGAGGTTTACGCGTTGTTCTATAAATTGGATTCCGGAATTTGCTATGAGCGGAATTATTTCTTTCATGATTTTGATGCTTAAATGGTGGGTTTATAGGGGTCTGTTTTCACGACAACACGAATTCGGCGGCGTAGTTTTTTATGCGTATCGTCCCATTCTTGTTCGGTTTCTTTGACAGGAATATTTGTATTGTCTTGAATATCATCGGGTTTCCATTTTTCAGAAACCTTATTTTCAACCGGCGGTTGAGTATGAGGTTGAATCGGTTGTTGCACGATTGTCTCTGTCGTTTTCGGAGGAATAATTTCATTTTTTTTTAGTTCCTCATCGAAAATGATTTCGATATTTTCTGTGCTTATATTTTTTTCGTCTTCTTGGAAGACAAATTTGATGTCATCGGGCATATTCGGCTTATTTTTGAGGTTTCAACGTGCGTTCGTATTCGGCTTTCAGACTTCTTTCGTCTTCGGGTTTTATTTCTAATTTTGAAATTTCAGAATTTATTCCGTCCAATTGTTTTTGTAAAGAATCTATTTTAGACTGAAGTTTTGAAGCTTTTGCTGTCAGTTTATCAATTTTTGCTTGATTCGGATTCGGATTTGATTCAACTTTTTTAGGCTCATTTTTTTCTATTTTAAGAATTTTAGAAACATCGTAGGCTTCCGAAAGTTGAAATGTAATATTCAGATTTACAGTTTTTTCGGTATAAATACTGTCTTCAAAATAACCGTACCAAGTTTTAGTAATGTTTGCACGCAAAACGTTTGACGATGTTGCAAGTTCCGCAGCGTTTGGATTTGGGCGAATGCTGTAATAATTCAGCGTGATGTTTTTTACCGCTACACCTATAGTATAGTTCGATTTTAGAAATGCCGTATAATCAGACGGTGTGAGCAATTTTTTATCAGTACTGTCCTGTGATAAATCGTTGAAAATTTGAACATTATCAGAAAATAGTCCGAGAAACTTTTTCTCTAAACCGGCGTCAGTGCCTTCGGATATTTGGAAATTCGGAGTCAAACCCGCATATTGCTTGTATTCGCTTATTTTTTTTTCAACTTTCGATTTTAATGAAACTTTTTGAGCTTCAGAAAGTTGAGCATAAGCAGGCATTGTTCCGAATGAAACTGCAAATACGATTATCAAATATTTTAAAATCAAACGATTAGCCTTCATGGTATTTGAATTTTGTTTGACCGATTTGAATAATATCTTCATTAAAAACTTGACGTTCTGCGCCTTGTGCCAACGGACGATTATTCAGCAGAACCGGTTTTGTATCAGACGCTTCCACGATGTAAATATAAACTTTTTCGTTCTTTTTTTGAAGTTCAACTGCTTTATCCGGAATTTCTTTTTCCCAGTGCATCGTAAAGTGGTTTGTTACTGATTTTCCGATAGATACGTTATGTCCGGCATTCATCCATTTATGAATTTTCACGTCCACGTTGTTCCATTTTTCAAACCCTGCAGGCGTTTGAATGATTTTCAATATATAATGTTCCAACATCGAGTTTACAACATAAATTACCGAACCGAGTATTGCGCCATAAATAATAAAACTGATGATTCGTGTAATTTCGGGCATTCCGGCAAATTTTATAATAAAATAAAACGGCTGAAATGCTATAACCGAAGCCAAAAATCCGCCAATCAAACCGTTTTTGATGCTGATGGATGTTCCGACCGACAATGCTGCGCCGATTATTAAGCCAAACATCAGCCAGATAACGAGTTGCGAAATGTAATCCATATTGATGGCAAACGATATTGCCGAACCTGCAAAAAATACGCCGAATCCGAGCACGCTGATGACTATTGAGCGTAACGCAATTCGGACATAACTTTTGAAAAACATTTGATTGCGTTTTTCTTCCAAATATGAAAAAAACAAGCCGAGTGAGAATCCGAAAAACAGTCCGTTTAACGTGTTTGTATAAAATTTTCCGAGCAAATTTTGTTTGATATAGTTTTCATTTTCAGCATTTGAGTAGAAATTTTCGAGCAAATTATGAATAAAATCCGAATATGCCTTGTTATTTTCACCCATAAAAGCAATAATAATGTAGGAAAAAAACATGGCTAATCCGCCGAAAACCATCCAGTTAAGTTTGGCTGTTTGACCTTTTTGTGCAAAAAAATCGGCAACCGTAAAATTATTTTCAAATTTCGCATCGCAAAGCAAACACGAGTGCGGATTGGCATCGTTATTTTCCCAACAATCGCGGTGCTGCACGTGTATGCACTTTGCCACAACTTCTTGTCCTGCTGCAATTTCGGTATGACAAACGGGGCACATCAGCGTTTCATCAGCGTTGGCAGGCTGATATTTGTGGGCATGTTTTTTGTAGAACGAACGCCGCGCAAAGCTCGGATACACAATGACTGCGCCCACGAAAAGCAAGACAATTGTAATAATTCCGACCAAAATCGGCACGGCTATATTGTCATCTTTCACAATTACTTTTCCGTCTTCGCTCAAAATACACGGCGACATGTCGCTGCAACCGGTATATGTAATTTCATCTTTTACATTGATTTTTCCTGTGTTCAGGCGCAAAGTTACGTTTCGGTTTAATCCGCGATAGATTTTAAATTGTGAGCGAACGGTAATTTTATAGTCGGCGCGCGCCAAATCCACAGTTTCTTTGAGCACATCGGCAAGTTTTGCCGGAATTGAAGAATGTAGATATCCGTCGTTCGGATTTTTTGTCAAAGCCGGAATCGCGCTAAGTAGTTCTTCGTCTATTCCGCTGGTTCCCACGGCTATAGTGTAAATTGCGATGTCCGTTTTGGCTGCCATTTCTTTAATTTCCGCAATGGACGGCACATACTCAAACGGGTCGCCGTAGGGCGGTTCTTCGTGTTTTCCGTCGCTGATAATGATAAGCACTTTTTTTCCGCTGCGGTCGAGCTTTTCCAATTCTCTGATTTTTTCGGTCAAAACCGTGTAAAGATTCGTTCCGAACGATTTATTATCGGCGTGCGGCGGGAGATTTCCGACCAAATCGTCGTAATTCGATTTTGTAAGCACGCGAGACGGAAACACTTTATTGTGAAATGTTGAAAATAAGAGACTTCCGTCGGGCAAATCCAAGTCCACCAAGTTTTTAATGGCGCGTTTTGCCTGCGGTAGTTTATCGTGAAAATTCATACTTCCGCTGTAATCCATCGCTACGGAAATGGTCATTTGTCCAATTTTTTTCTCGTCTTTCTTGCCGCCCGGCGTGTCGTCAGGCTTTAGTTCCGATGACGTTTTGAGATTTGTAAAACGCAGTTTGTCCATTTCCAGTTCTTGTTCGCCTTCTTTTTCGTAAACCGTTAAATCGCCGAACACTTTTGCCAAGTCGATACTTTTTCCGCTGCTTTCGCGTACGCTGAAAAATATATCAGTCAAAAGTGAATCTTTTCTGAATTGAATATCAGTTATTTCGAGATTTTGCGCCGAGCCGAAAAACTGAATCAGCATCAAAACTGAAAAACTTATTTTTTTAAAACTATTTTGAAGCTTCATAACCTAAGTATTGAGTAGTTCGTATTTTGTATTTAGATTTTTTTTTAAGATATAGAATTTCAGCATAATACAAAATTTATAATATCTAAATTACTTTTTTTTAAGACTTATTTATTCCTCTTAATACAAATCTATACTCTAAATGGATAAAATATTTACTTAATGAATTGTATAATTTACTCATAATAAGAAAATTAGCACATTAACATATCATCAAATTTACACATTTCGGTATATTATTGCTTTTTCATTGTCCAACGATTGATTTCGGCAAATTCGATAAAATAATCGCCCGATGTTTTGAAATTCAATTTATTATCTTTTGAAAGTGATAAAAAGCTGATTTTCAAACCTCCGGATGTCATCAGCACGCCAATTTCATACGGATTTTTCAAATTTTTCTTTGTCAGTTCGAGCACATTATTTTGTAAAGTAGCCATTTCATCTGCGGATATGCCGAGCCATGCGACTTTTGCTTGGTCTGAAACGGGTTTGTCGTCTTTCACAAGTTTGTTCAGATATAGTTGATACACATTGCTTTCGGCTTCAATTTCGTCGAAATATCCAAAAATTTGTCCAATAAATTCAATGTCTTTTGCCGCAGATTTTACGTGGCTCACATCTTCCAAGTCAAAAACTAAATCGTAAGCAATGTTTACTTTTGAAACTTTACTGTCTTTCCAAAATTTCGACATTTCAACTGTAAAATATTTTCCTTCAACAACTTGCGGCAAGTTTGTTTTTCGTTGCGCTGTGTTAATTTTGGCATACAACTCGTTCCATTTGACCCATTTTAATTGTCCGTTATTATTTACAAGCGGGCGTTTGCCGGGTTCGGGGCGGAAGCGCGTGAAAATTCCGGTGTCATATTCGTTGTAAGGATCAACGACGATAGCGACTTGCCAATTTTGCGTGAACGTGCCGTTATGTATGTTCATGTCCGGTTGTGAGAGAAACGGACTGTGCCCGGGATGTGTGTGAAACCAGCCCACAAGTGCCTTGTCCGGATTGAGTTCCAGAGCTTTATCGAGGTCGTGCATGGCTGTAGTTCCAAATTTTATTTGATACACATCTTGATGCTCTGTTTCAGAGGGTTGCATGTATTCATCAATCACAAGGTCGTAGGTTTCATTTTTGTGGTCGAGGTAACGCCCAAGCAGAAAACCACCGATTTCCGGAGCTACGTTTTCGCCGGATTTTGCGGCTTTGCGCTGTTCCTCTCGGCTTATTTTGTAAATTTCCGAAATGACATTTTTGTGGAGATGACAGGTTTTTATCATCGAATTTTGCCACATGTCGTTCATCGTATATTGAATGTAATCGCCTTTTTTAAGTATAGCTAAATCGGCAATCGCGCCGCGCAAAGCAGCAGATTTTGTTTCATCAATATCAAATTCGATTTCCGAAATTGCTTCTTTTTCTTTGATTTCGGCGTCTTCAATTTTTTTCGATTTAAAATATCGAACCGCAAAAAACGCTAAAACGCCGCCGGCTAAAACTACGCCTATGATAATGTAAATCAACGAATTATCGGCAGGCGGAGCTTGTTGTTTCAAATCTTGAATGTCGTTAGAGGCTTTTATCATTTGGGTTTGAAGTTCCAAAATCGCTTTATCGTTTTCGGACATGAGGCTGTCCAAATCGTCCAATTGCGGAACTGCTTTGGCGTATTCTGATGAAAGTGCAAGTTGCGAGGCTTGTAACTCGTTGTATTTTAGTGAATCAGCCAAAAAAGCCTCAACAGTTTTGCGAGCTTGCGGAATCGTGATTGTTTTTGCCTTAATTTTGTTTGTGGTTTGTCGAATACCGTCTTTGTTGTCCGGATTATTGAGCAATTTGAACGCATCGGACAAAATGGAAATCGCACTGTCTGTGGCATTTACGCGCGGCAGAAAGGCTTTTCGCACTTTATTTTCTTCTTGTTCCCGAATTTTTACAATTTTAGAATCCGTGAGCATCGTATTCAAAATAACACCGACATTTTGATTTTTTTTCAAAATTTCCGCCGCTTTCGTTTTGATGTCTTTGAGCTTTTCATCTTTGCACTGATTACTAATTTTTTGAATTGCAACGCGGTTGGCTTCGAGTTGTTTCTTAATAACGCGCAAATCGGCAGCGATTTTCTTCAATTTTTCCGTATCAAAAGCATCGACTTCCGCAATATTGAACACTTTCAGGCGTTTTTCAAGCTCTGCCGAAACAGGTTCTAATTTCTTAAGTTGAACCGCGAGTGTGTCATAAAGTTTCTGAATTTCAACTTCTTTGACTTCTTCGGACGATTTAATTTCCGGAAGTCCTGCATATTTTACCGTAATTTCGGTTTTCGCAGTTTTTGTGAATGCCAATATTTTCTTTCCGTCATTATCCGTGAGCGTGTATTTGTTTATGGTTACGGTAACATCGCCGCCTTTAAAACCTTCGTTTAGTTTGAAAATGAAGTTCTTATCAGCATCCGAACCTGTAACTTTCCACAATAATTTATCTTTGGGTTGAGTTAAACTTGCCGCATTTTTGGGTTTAACAATAACATTTTCCGGTAAAAAGCACAAATAAACCGTTCCCAAAAACGTGCCATCCGGATTTTTTTCCGGAAGCGATTCCACTTGTCCGCCGATTGCGAACGTAGCGTTGTCGGCATCAAAAGCTTTAGGTTTAATAACAAATTTCACATCGTCGTTTCCGGTGTTGGCATTGGATTTTATGCTGACATTTACGTTGTTTTGAGCATAACCGTTTAAAGCACTGCAAAACAGCAGCCCAAAAACAATACTTTTTATGATGATTTTCATCGCTTTCGGATTTAATTCGGAGAATAGTGTTGGTTAAGAAAAATCGAACGAAATATCGGCTTCGGGTTCTTTCGGAGTTTCTTCAATAATAATTTCGATTTCGCCCATATTTGAGGTGTTTCCGAATGTACCGGCTGTGTTTTCCAACGGTTCAAGCAAATCGGAATTGTCAATCGCAATGCCGTCTTTCATGCTCATAATACCTTTTGGCTCAGCATATTCGCGCACCCAAGCTGCCACATAAGGATCTTCGGGGTAGGGCGGTTTGTCTTCAGCCAAATAGTTTTTAAACTGAAGCAATTCGCCGATGCGGATGATTAAATCGTCCAAACCTTCGTAGCCCGAAATTGCTTTGGAGTTGATGCACACATGTCCTTTGTAAGGCTCTTCCGATTTGATATTCGGGTGCCAAGTGTCTGTGAGCATGTAATATTCCGGCGGCGAATCGGATGCGGGCCAGCGCGGAGGAAGTGTAAGTTTCAACTTGTGAATGTCACCGTAAATTGGGCTTCCGTCCGGATTTACGCTGATAATGCTGCGCAAACGATAGGTGATTTCGTATTCATCGGGCAGTTTGGTGGCGCGCGTTTCGTGCAAAACTTTGAACGAAATTTTTGAGGTGCGATTGCACAACGCTTCCACGCGGCTGTATTCCATGGCTAAGCGCGTATCGCGCGGACTTTTGTATCTTACTGTGGACATAATTTTTTAATTTGAAAATTAATCAATTTGAGAATTTGAAAATGACTGATATACAGATTTATAAATCCACTTCAGTTCATATCAAACGTTATTAAAATCCTATCCCGCAATGAGTTGTTGGTGCAAAAGCAACACGTCGCCGTCTGTGATGCCGGCTTCGGCAAGTGTCTTATCGTCAATGGTTTTGCCTTTTTGTTTCGAGCTGAGTTTGTATTCAATCGCGTTGCCTTCGGTGTCGGTTTGCACGAGATTCAGTTTCGGGTTGTTCAAAATGGCTTTGATGATTTGTTTGCCTTGCGTGTCGGGCGTTAGGCTCATCGAAAATTCGGTGCCGGTGTGTACGATGCGTACGCGGTAGGTTTTTTTTTCCATGATTTTGGTTTATTTAAAATTTAATATTTGTTCGTCTCCTGTGAGTTCTGCAAAATAAATGCCGTGTTCGGTTTCTATCTTCAAAATATCGAGCGGCGGAATTCCGACTTGGTTCAATGTCAAATCTTTATACGGAAAATCTTTTGTGATAAAATCCAATCCGCTTTGATATATTTCGCTCGAAGTTTCGCCACGCAGGTTGTTTGCTTCAATGTATGCACCAACTTGATTTTCGGGCAATTGAACTTTGACCGTAATTTTTGTGTCGTCGGGAATCAGTTCGTAAATAAATTGCTGATTCAAAATTACTTCCGGACGTTCTTCGTTGAATTTTCCTTTAATCCAAACCAACAGCTCGGCAACTGTGGTTTGCGCGCTGAGTTCCGGAGCTTCGATAATTGTGTCGTAAAAATCGTGGCTCATGCAATCGGCTTTCGGCGGTTCGAGGTCGTAATGCCCGTAGTCCAGCACTTTGCCGTCGTAGCGAAATATTTTATTTTTGAAAGAAGCAAAATACGTTTCCGAAGATGTTTCGTCGTAACCGTGAATGAGTTTCAGGGCTTCCTGCGCCTGAATTGCGCCGATGATTGAGGCTGAAATCGGCGTAGTCGGAATACGTCCGCGCACAATACTGCGGTTCGCAACCACTTTGCACGACACAGCGCGTTTGATGATTTGCTTCTCCCGTTCGGACAGTTCGCATTCATAACACGATGCGCCCGGCACGTACACAACAGCTTGTCCTGCAAGGTTTTCAATCGCGCCGTCCACCCAAGGCTTGTTTATTTTGTGGCACGCACGATTTATGGCAAGTCGCGCCAAACGGTTGTCCAAACAACCGATAATGGCATCCATTCTTCGGTAAATACCTAAACCTAAACCTGTTACAATATCGGCATTTATCGCTGAAACTTTTACTTCCGGGTTCATTTCCTTTACGCGAGCGGCGGCAATATCGCATTTTGCAGCTCCGGCTTTGGCATCAGCCTCGCGGTAAAGCAATGAGCGTGAAAGATTTGAGAATTCAATTGTATCGAAATCTACAATTAAAATGTGTCCGATATTGAGCAAAGCCAAATTCTTCAGCACTTCGTTGCCTAACGCGCCCGCGCCGATGACTAAGATTTTTGCATCGCGCACACGGTCTTTTTTCCACCACGAAATGAGGTCGTACACTTCGTTTCGGGTATTAATTTCCGGCTCAAAAAGATAATCTTCCGTCTTTGTTACCATACATTCACATTTTCTACAAATAAAATAAAAAAAAGTATCAAAACAGAAATTTTTCGATGATTTCTTGCACTTTCTTGTTGAAAAGCAGTTTTTTGAACGTTATTCTTACAATACTTCGTTAGATA
>DYSM01000563.1 GCA_020718265.1 Draconibacterium orientale
AAACCGCCGGAGCGAAATCCAAAAGCAAAGCCGATGTCAGCAATACAAACGTGCGCAAAGTCATGCACAAACAGAACTTAGGCGAAGTTTCGCGCGAGTTATTTGCTCAATTTATTTTTCGGATTAAAAAAGAATTTTCGGAGCGAAACACTGTATTCGGACTATTTGCGCCCATTAAATATCTGATTTCCACAAATGACCAGAAATTAAGAGACCATGTGTTCAGATTCAAATTTGAAAGTGGATTTATGTTTTCTTCGGCAAATTTCTCCGGAACTTCTAAAACAAGCCAATTTTCAATCAGTTTCATTTTGTGGAATATGAATCAGGCTGAAAAAATCTCTTCACAAAACATTGAATTTGATTTGTTTAATGAAAATGTTGAGAAAATAGGACGAAAACATGTAGAAAGTGTCAATCGTGCCAAATTTTTGAGCAAGTGGATAAAACGACCGGCAGCCAACATCAAATTCCCGCCCGTAAGTTCTGCAATTACACTAAAAACGAAGAACAAAGATAGGCGCGACCGCATTTCTTCAAATTTCATCCTTTCACTTATGTGCAAGGGTAACGATTTTCAAAATCAGAACTATACAGCCTTATTATCAGCACCTTATGTAAGTGCGGGTGCGCTGTCAGTTACTCCGGAAAATTTTGAAAAAGCTATGGTCGTACATGCTGTAAGAAAAATACCGAAAGATTCATGGATGGTACACGCCGACCAATTTCTTCAACCTAAAACAGAACTTTCGCAAGCGTTCATAAACGATTGCACGGTTTGGAATTTGTTCAGCAATTCCAACCAAACCGCAGCGTTGAAGGATGTTGTGTATGAAAAGGAAACCTACCAAATAAACAACCACTTGTTTCCGTTTCTGCTTCGCGAACTAAAAAGTTGGACGATTACCGACAGCGACATTGTGCTCTCTTTGGCTTCCGTGTCGGACAGATTTGCAGCTAAATGGTTGTCCGAACACACGCTAAGTCCCGAAGCCCAAGCTGTTTTGGATGCCGGAAAAGAACTTTACAAATATTATTTTGCAAACTTGAACCAATTGCGCACACAATTATTTGAGATAAAAACATGGGATGCAGGCTTTTGGCAAATCCGCAACGTGTTGCATGACCAAAATTTAGCAGATGATTTATTCAAATCACTAAAAGAAAAACACGACACCCTGCGCCGCAAACTGTTGCCGCAAATCTATGAGTATGAGTTTATTCCGAAGATTGATGTTTAATTAAAATGGCAGTATCTGTTCCGCAAATATCAGAATCGAAACGACGAGACGGCGAATTTTTCACGCCCGTGCGGTTTGCGCACAAGGCTTTGGAATACATCGA
>DYSM01000126.1 GCA_020718265.1 Draconibacterium orientale
GCCGGAACTATTGCTCAATCTTCATATAACCGCTGGGGAGATTATGCCCTCATGTCCGTTGACCCGACTGATGACCAAACATTTTGGTTTACTACCGAATATCTTATTACAAGCTCCGATAAAGGTTCAAAAGTAATTTCTTTCAAATTATCGAACTCTCCATCAATTGTTACAACTGCCGCCTCAAACATTGTCGGCTCAAATGCAACATTAAACGGAACCGTTAATCCCAACGGATTTTCTACCGATTATCATTTCGAATGGGGAACCACAACAGCATACGGAACGAGCACTGCAACAGTAAACGCAGGTTCGGGAACTTCACCTGTGGCTGTTACTGCTAATATCTCCGGGCTTATTGCCGGAACAACCTATCATTTCCGATTGGTGGGCGAAAACAGCGAGGGAATAAGCAACGGAAACGATATGAGTTTCACACCCGAAGCGGCATCACTCTCAACGACCACGCCGTCATCAGTTACTATGACAAGTGCATCAAGCGGTGGAAATATCACTTCCGACGGCGGCAACACGGTTACCGCACGCGGCGTTTGTTGGAGTACTACTCTAAACCCTGTAGCAACAGGTAATCATACAACAGATGGAACAGGTACCGGAACATTTACAAGTTCAATCACCGGACTTAGTTCCAGCACAACATATCACGTAAGAGCTTATGCCACAACTTCTGCCGGTACTTTTTACGGCGATGATAAAACATTTACCACTCAATGCGGTATTATATCGACATTCCCATGGAACGAAGGTTTTGAAAACGCAGGCACACGCCCCGGCTGTTGGACCGAAGCAAACGTAACCGGAACTTTACCTTGGGCATTTCAAGCCGGCGGGCAATCTTCGCACCCTGCTGCAGCTCATTCCGGAAGTTATAACGCATTTTTATATCAAGCATCAAGTACGGCAAGCGTTACCAAATTAATAACGCCTACCCTGGATTTGTCAACTCTCTCATCTGCCACTCTGAAATTTTGGCATACACAACCTGTTTGGGATACCGACCAAGACCAATTGAGAGTTTATTATAAAACTTCATCATCGGGAACATGGACTTTGCTGCAAACTTATTTAACAAGCATTACTGCGTGGACCCAAAGAACCATCACACTGCCGGCTTTGAGCAGCGATTATTATATCGCCTTTGAAGGAACAGCTCAATATGGTTACGGTGTATGTGTTGATGATATTCAAGTTTCGGGAACTCCGATTGTCGGAATCCAAACCATTTCATCGAACGAAGCTGTTCACATTATGCCAAATCCGAATAACGGACAGTTTAATCTAAAATTCGACCGAATGATTCCTTCAATCGACATTACAATATCAGACATAACAGGCAAAGTTGTTTATCAAAAAAATGCAAAAAATACAGCAACAATGCAAATCGACTTATCCGAAAAATCTTCGGGAATCTATTTTATCCGTATGATGTTTGAAGATAAGGTGCAAACTCAGAAACTGATTATCAAATAATATTCCGTTTCAAATACAAAGAAAACTCACATTTCGACTTAAAAAAGAAAAATGTGAGTTTTTTTATTGCCAACTTATTAAAATTGAGTAATTTTACATTGTTGTATTTCTCAAATTATTAATAATTTTTACTATGAAAAAAATCCTTATAACAATTGCTTTTCTTTTTTCTTTTAATTTGATATTTTCTCAACCATGGTTGGTAAATCTACCTCAAAACAAGAACAAAAGTGATATTACTTTAAACGATTACCGAGCCGCTTTCGACAAATATTGGGAGCCTTATACGGTTTCTAAGGGCTGGTATATCGACAAAGCCGGCAAAAAACAAAAAGCCTTCGGGTGGAAACAATTCTTACGCTGGGAAAATTTTTGGAACTCACGCGTAAACCCTGTAACCAGTGCATTTCCAAATACTTCGGTTGCTGAGCAGTATCAAAAATATTTGAAAAAGTATCCGAATTTAAAAAGCAGTTCGGGAAATTGGAGCAGTATGGGCACATCAAGCTCCGAAGGCGGGTATGCCGGAATCGGACGAATTGCAACGATTGCATTTCACCCCACCAACAACAATACGTTTTGGCTTGGTGCACCCGCAGGCGGATTATGGGTTACTACCAATGGCGGCTCCGCTTGGAATGTTTTAACCGACCAAAACGATGTTTTGGGTGTGAGTGCCATAATCATTCCCTCAAACTATGAAACATCGCACACAATCTATATCGGAACAGGAGACCGTGATGCCAAAGATAATTATTCGGTCGGTGTTCTTAAATCTACCGACAAAGGAGTAACTTGGGCAAACACAGGGCTTGTTTTTTTGCCGTCGAACAAAGAAGTTGTTAATAACATGCTCGTTGTTCCGGGCAATGATGCTAAAATCTACGCCGCAACTTCCGACGGACTCTATGTAACCGAAAACGCTGCAACAACTTGGGCTCAATTGTCCACCATCGAATTTATCGACATCGAATTTAAACCCGGCGACCCTACCATTATTTATGGAGCTACCCGCAACGGATTAATTTATAAAAGTATCAATTCCGGTGCAGATTGGAATCAGGTTTATACTTCCGGAACCGGGTCAAGAATCGAACTTGCGGTGAGTGCAAATGACCCTGCCCGCGTTTATGCTTTGGTTGCAGCAGCCGATAACAGCTCGAAAGGTATCTACCGTTCTAACGACAGCGGAGGGAGTTTCACGTCAATTTTCAATTCATACAATCTTCTTGGCTGGGACGATGCCGGCGGAGATTCGGGCGGGCAGGCATGGTACGACCTCGCAATGGCTTCCGACCCAACAAATGCCAATGTTGTGTATGTCGGCGGTGTCAATACGTGGCGTTCTGTCGATGGCGGCATACATTGGGCAATCGTAAATCATTGGAGTGGTAATGGAGCTGTGGCGGTTCATGCCGATAAACACTATTTCGCTTTCAATGGTAATACTTCCAATTTTTTTGAATGTAACGACGGAGGAATTTATAAATCTACGGACGGAGAATCATGGAGCGATTTATCGAATGGTCTCACAATAAGCCAAATGTATGCACTCAGCACCGCTCAAACAGTTTCCGATGTAATCATCACGGGCTTGCAGGATAACGGAACCAAAGTCAGTTACAGCGGCGTTTGGACAGATGTTATCGGCGGCGACGGAATGCGATGTTTGATCGATTTTACCGATGAAAATACTCAATACGGAAGTTTATATTATGGTGATATTTACCGGACAACCGACAATTGGAATGTAACATATACCGAAATCAGCAATAATATTCCCGGAGGTGCCAACGGGGCGTGGGTTACGCCTTATGTATTAGACCCCAACGACAATAATACAATTTATGTTGGATACGCCGATTTATGGAAAAGTACCAACAAAGGAAATTCGTTCACAAAAATAGGCAGTTTCGGTTCTACACTTGCATCTATTGCCGTAGCACCTTCAAATTCGCAATACATCTATGTTGCAACCGGCAGCAATATTCAAAAAACACAAAACGGTGGTTCGGCTTGGTCGAGCATTACAGCAGGTCTGCCGGTATCCGAAAATTCAATCACGTATATAGCAGTTAAAAACGATGACCCGCTCACTGTTTGGGTAACTTTAAGCGGGTACAATAATCATGGGGTTTATGAAACAACCAACGGAGGCAGTACGTGGACTAACATATCGGCAGGTCTTCCCGAAATTCCGGTTAATTGTATCATTCAAAATAAAATAGAAACAGCATCTGTTCAGCTCTACGCAGGCACCGATTTTGGAGTCTTTCTGAAAAATGGAACTGATGAATGGTTGCCTTTTAATACCGGTATGCCAAAAGTTGTTATCGACGAATTAGCAATTTATTATGATATGCAAATACCCGAAAACAGCCGCTTGCGTGCAGCAACATACGGTCGAGGTCTTTGGGAAAGTGATATGGATTTATCGGGTGCTTATGCTCCCACTCTTATCACAACAGCATCTTCGAATATTACTTTAAATTCTGCCGAACTGAGTGGCGAAATTTTAAATGATTTTGGCTCAACGATTACTGAAAGCGGCTTCGTGTATTCGACATCAAACAACCCCGAATTATCAGACCCCGGAGCATTTCCTGTTTCTACATCGCCGGTCATTACTTCGGGGACGTTCACCTTATCGGTTACCGGTTTGTCCGAAGGAACCACTTATTATTACCGAGCTTATGCAAAAAACTCGATTGGGACGGGTTACGCTCCCGAAAAATCGTTTACCACAACCTGTACAGCAAATTCTGTTTTTCCGTGGACAAACGGATTTGAAAACAACGGTTTAATACCCAATTGTTGGTCGCAGGAATATACTGCGGGCGACAATGTCGATTGGGTTTTCCGAACAGGTTCTTCTTCCGGAGTGCCTGCAACTGCACATACCGGAATTTATAATGCAGCTCTGAAAGATTCCGATACGCAGGACGATAAAACGATGTTGATTTTGCCGGTTATGGATTTCTCCGGTATTTCTTCGGCAAATATTAGTTTTTGGCACATGCAAGCAAATTTGTTTTCGTATCAAGATAAATTAAGGGTAATTTACAAAAATTCAGCACTTGGCGAGTGGAGCGAATTAGCTGCATTCAACTCCGCAATAACAGCATGGACTATGGAGTCTCTCTCCCTGCCGAATCTAAGCAGCGATTATTACATTGCATTTGAAGGAAATGTAAAAAATGGAAGAGGCGTTGTTATAGACGATATTACAATTTCCGATGTTACTGATGTAATTGATTTAAAAATGCAGAATTTTAGTATCTTCCCCAATCCTTCGGACGGTAATTTTACCTTGTCGAACCTGAGTTTCGGAAACGCAACATTTCATATATACGATGTTCAAGGAAATGAAATACATCTTGAACTCATCAATAATTTGGAAACAAAATCAGTAAATATACATTCACTTCCGGGAATATATATTTTGAAAATTGAAAATGAAAACAGAATTTTCTATAAAAAATTGATAGTGAAATAATTCAAGAAAAATGCCCAAAACTTGATTGTTTTGGGCTTTTTTTTATAAGATGCTTGGGGCTTTATAATATTTATGCTAAAATGGATTATTAGTTTACTTTTAGATACCAATACTTCGGTAAAAAAATACATATATTTGATAATCAAAGAAATATAAAAAGGTGTAACTGTCGAACAAATTACTGTAAATCAATAATTTACACATTTTCACCAACTATTGAATAATAGACCAATCTGCACATCAACAAATCATCTCATCAACAAATCATACCTATTTTAACCAACGGCGTAATTTTCGTTTGATTAGATAGAACGAATTTGTTGTCCATGGATTTAACGGCAAAGTGAGTGAGGTTTTAAAAACAAATAATCCATCGGGAAAAGAACCATATGGTTTTACTGCCGGGTTTGCTTGATAGGTCATTGGGACTTCATAATCTTTGTTGATAAAACCGCCGAAAACATAATTTGCCTCAAAGTTAAAAACGGTATAATTAAAGCCTAAAACACCCACAAAATTGCGGCGCATGTAGGTATCTTTTTTCATTTTTTTATTTTGAACAACGGTTGTGAAATTTACTTCCGAAGTTTGGCTCATACCCAAATTGATATTGTATTGTAAACCGGCGAAAATATAGCGTTGGTTTTTGAACATGCTTTTACCTACTTTAAAAAGCAAAGGAATGGCAACGGTATTTATAATTTGATGATCGACCAAAGTATATTGTTTATTCAACGATTCGTACTTTTGAGACATGCCAAATACTTGATATTCAATACCAAGCGAAACGCCTGTGAGGTCGTTGTGCATATCGTGGGTGAAAAGCAGTCCTCCGTGAAAGCCTAACTTGTAGCCCATATATCCCGCAACAGGCATCATTTGAAAATCACCGTATTCGTTTTGTATTTGGTAGTAGGCAAAAGAATCGGGCTGTGCATCGAGAAAACTATGGTTAAATCCGGCTTTCAGCGTAAAGAAATCGTATTCGGGATCCCATTGTGCAAAGAGGTTAATGTTTGCAAATACGATAAATATGAAGAGTGCTGATATTTTTTTCATTGTTAATGATTTTTATTTTTTTGAAGAAAGACAATTGAACATTACGGTAAATAATGGTAGAAAGTGTTGGTGTAAGGGTTGAAAGTGTCATCAATCACTCCGGTACCAATGTATCCGCGGTATTCATCATCTTTTTCGTAGTACAATCCGGCACCGATAGCTTCTTTTCGCGGCAAGCCGATAAACCGGGCTCTTTCTTCCCATTGATTGATATACGGATTGTATCGCCAAAAATCGCTGCGTAGCGAATCGCCGTCGAAACCGGTGCCGATATAACCGAAATTTTCGATTGCAAATCCAACGGCATCAATACGTGCTGTTCCGGGGAAAGATTGTTTTTGAATCCATACGCCGTCATCATCGTCATTTGAAGTTAATGGGGGTTGAAATTTCCATAATCGATTCTGATATGCCCCATTTTGGTCAACACCGCCTGTAACATATGCGTACTTGTCGATTACAAACGAAACAGCTTTTGTCAAACCGTCCGTATCCGGGTACGATGTCATGGCACGCCATGTTCCGTAGGGATGGGACCCATCGGTTTTTTGTGGGTCGAATTGATAAAAATCTTCCATTACGGCTGTTGTTGTCCCCTGTCCTAAACCAACATAGCCTTTGCCGTTGATAGAAAATGCAATTGCATTTCTTATTTCTGTCCCAATAAATGCCGATTGGTTGATTAAACGTGTCCAAGTACCTGCCGGTGGATTCAGATTCGGTTCCCAACGGTAAAATTCTCTTGTTACTGTTTCAACACCGCCGGAAAGTGTGTAGCCGGTGCCGATGTATATAAAATCTTTTTTAATCCCGTTCACATCAATGTCTTCGAGAACAAAAGCCACTGCATCGGACGTGGGCAGTCCGGGAAAATTTGTTGCCGAAGCCCAACTGTTTGATTCGGTATCGTATTTGAAAATTGTTTTTGTAGGACCTTCGGCATTTGCACCCATGCCTGCGTAAAGCTCATTTTTATAAACAAACGAAACACCTCCTTTGAAATATTGTTCCGTAAATTCGGTTCGGGGTTCCCATTTATCTTTTGTTTGAAGAGTTTTCAGTTGTGTAGCCACCGGATTGTAGGCTGTATCAAGGTTTGTGCCATCTAATTTGCCCGTAATAACATACGATTTTACATAATAATTAGTTACAGGTACTAATTTGGTCATAACGCTTTCAAAAAGGCTGTTATCAGGCACTTCTGTAACAAAATCGGTAAATTCCGATGGCATCGTTTCCTGCAACCCATCGTAGGTAAAACAAGTCGATAAAGTATCTACCACGCGTATTTTGTTCGGATTTTTAGACCAACAGTGTCCATAAGCCAATACGCTGTCTTTGACATTGTTGTATAGCACTTTTTCTTGCACAATGGCGTATATATCGCGTATAGTTGTTACTGAATCTTTGGATCCGCTGAAATATTTTGCTGCTCCGAAAAGGGTGGTGTATGTGCCCGGTCCAAATTCTCGAATTATTGTGTATTCTAAATCATTGTATTTGCACCCGGCAAATACAGTAATAAAGCCTAAAAGAATTAATAATTTCTTCATTATATTCGGTTTTTGTTAATCTTGGTTTTTAGTAACAGTAATTCGTTTCAAAATTAATGATAAAACGAAAATATTCTATTTTTATTTATTGTTTTGGATAAAAAATGCTCAACAAATTTAATAAATTTTCAAAACAAAAACAGTACCGGGAATAAATTAGATGATAGGTTTTAATTTATTTGCATAACCGTTATTTGATAAATCAGATTTCAATGTCGTTTAATAAAGAAATGTATTTGTTGTTCGGCTTAGGCTCTGCCTAAGTCGATTTATCATGACAGGCTCTG